>JAYWAI010000353.1:0-10824 GCA_043782545.1 Acidimicrobiia bacterium | reverse complement strand
GTGACATTGATGAGGCCATCGATACGCCACCGCAGACAACGCGAGCCCGATTGCGAGGCGAATTCATCAAGCGCGCCAAGGAGTGCAAACGCGACTACACCGTGGATTGGGTGCATCTCAAACTCAATGATCAAGCCCAGCGCACGGTGTTGTGCAAGGACCCATTCGCCGCCTACGACGAACGAGTAGACAAGCTCATTGCCAGCCTGTGATCGCCAATCGCAACGTCGAGTGACACGATGACGGGCAAAATCACCACTAACCTCAAGCAGAAATCTGCCGATGTATCAGACGTGTACGTGAGAGTTTCGCCGCACTCGGCGTCGATTCCTGACATAGCGCAGCAGCCAATGAGGAGAACTACGTGAACGACGACGAGGTCATTGCCCCCACTGGTGGCATCAATGTCATTGCCCCCGCTGGTGGCATTAATACCTTGGACCCGTCTCGACTTGCCGTTGTCGACAACGGGCTTGATGACAGCCCGATCGACACCCCAGAAACCCGAGCCAAAGCGCAACTCGAACGATTGCTGTGGCTGAATGAAGCAAATGCGGCGGCTGACGATGGTGTGCCGCCTGACGACGCGGGGGCCAACGGCGGCGGGCCAAGTAGCGGGGGAGAGTCCCGTTCTGGGCGTCGCAATCGACGCCGCAAATCATCAACTCGCAGTATGGTCGAATGGATTTTGGTCATCGTGGCCGCGTTGTCTGTGGCACTTCTGATCAAAACCACGCTGATACAGGCGTTCTTTATCCCATCGGTTTCGATGGTGCCAACACTGGAAGTTGGTGATCGCGTACTCGTCAACAAAGTGAGTTACAAGTTGCACGATATCCATCGTGGCGACGTAGTCGTTTTTGAACGCCCTCCCGGAGAGACCAACAAAAACATCAAAGACTTGATCAAGCGCGTTGTGGCCCTGCCGGGTGAAACGGTCGAATCCAAAGACGGCAAGGTCTACATCAACGATCGGCTTCTGGAGGAGCCCTACCTACCGGCCGGGACGGTTACCACACGGCTCACGCGTCTCGTCGTGCCAACCGGCCAAGTGTTCGTGATGGGTGACAACCGTGGCAATTCGGCTGATAGTCGCGTATTCGGTCCGATCAATCAAAGCTTGATCGTGGGCCGCGCCTTCGTACGCATTTGGCCCGTAAGTCGGCTCGGCTTCCTCTAACCGCCCGCCGACCGACCTTGGCCGCGCAGGGCAATGGCTTCCATCATCCGATCAGTGAAGTCGCAGTAGACGGCGTCAACGCCAAGGGCCAGTGTTTCGGTCAGAGTTCGCTCAAATTGGGTATCCCAGGCGAATGCCTCGCGCTCGAATCGATGGGTCGTGGCCACTAACCCTGCGTTCCAATCAGTGTGATGCATGTTCAATGCGTCGATCCCTGCGTCTCTTAGCAGCGCACAACGCCGCTCGACACCCTCTTTTATGCGACGCAGGCGTGTCGAGTCGACTAACCGAACTTCACTGCTGAGAAGCCGCCACGAGGCCACCAGGGACCAATCGGGATGACACAGCCACAATTGATCGACAACACCGGCATCTCGCGCCTCGTCTATCAGTACTCGAGCTACCGCAGGGTCCTTCACATCGACGCTGAGTTCTCGGCCACCGGCCAATGCGCACAACGCAGCAAACCTGGGCATGTGGTCCGGTAGCGCATCGTGGGAGACCTCGGAAATCAATTTGCGCCGTAGTCGGGATTGGACGACGCCATCGTGGTCCAAAACCGCAACCCCGTCAGCGGTCAGCCACGCGTCGGTCTCGATGCCGGTTGCGCCCAGTTTGATTGCCAGATCAAACGCGGCCATCGTATTTTCCGACGCATAGCCCTTGGCCCCGCGATGGGCAAAGCCAATCGGCACAACACGTCTGGAGGGGTACAAGGGCACGAGGTCACTCTGTCACACGGTGCGATTGTCACGGGAATAGGAAGTTCACTCACGAGATTCCCCAAGGATTTCCTCAAGTGCTTCGAAGCGTTCGCCGATCAACTTTCTCGAATGGACACCTCAGAATCACTTCGTTGCGACCGGGTCGCGTTGGACAATTTCGGTCGCCAACATCAGCGCCGCGCGGCGATTTGATGGCCACGATTCGCGCCAGTTGCCCGGCTTGCGGCGACGTTGAATTCTCCAGCTCTGGCGTCCAGGTTCGCGTACGCGAAGACAACGGCGAAGGGAGCTATTCCTTTACCTGTCCTGGATGTGCAACGGTCATTGTGAAGAACGCAGAGCCCCGTGTTGTGGATTTGCTGGCTGGGGCTGGGGTGCCTGTCATTTCGTGGCGAATGCCTAACGAGACCACCGAAATACGAGACGGCGACCCGTTTACTCACGATGACCTCATCACTTTTCACGAATTGCTCAACGACGACGACGCTCTGTCGGCATTTCTAAGTGAAAGGGATTGAATCGCCAGGGCGCGGTTCGATCCCGATGACCTACCCAGTAGTCTGTCGTCGTGGGTAATTTATCCGGTACAGAGATCATCATGGTTATGCTCGTTGCCTTGTTGGTGCTTGGCCCCAACAAGCTGCCAGAGGCAGCCAAGCAAATCGGCAAAGCCATTAGCGAATTCAAACGAGTGGCTGGCGGGTTTCAAAACGAGCTTAAAGGAGCGTTAGATCAAGTCACTGAGCCGGTGAAATCCACAATGGCCACGTTGACGTCGTCCGTAACTGACACCATTAACGCCCAGCCGTCCAGCCAGCAAGATCGATCTGCATCGCTGTCGACTACGTCGGTGGATCAATCGCATGAGTCGGCGGCCCTAGTACCGGACGAGGCTCCCATCACTTCGTTAGCGCATCTCATCGAAGCACCCAAGACAAGCGCCGAAGAAATCTCTCCGTCGTCCATCGACGAAACACCGCACCACGA
Source organism: Acidimicrobiia bacterium (assembly GCA_043782545.1). Taxonomy (GTDB): domain Bacteria; phylum Actinomycetota; class Acidimicrobiia; order Acidimicrobiales; family JBBRKR01; genus JBBRKR01. Next base: position 7,932 of record JAYWAI010000353.1, on the reverse strand, counting down.
TCCTGCATTTTTGAATGGGCACGACGTTGGCGGAGATCCTCAGCCCACGGTTACGGTCGTACCAACAAATTCCGACTTCGACAGCATTAGTTTTAGCTAGCTCCAATGACACCGACAACCACAAACGTGCCCGACGCGCTCGGCGGTAAAATGTCATTGATCGATCACCTGCGCGAGCTTCGCTCCCGGGTGTTCAAGGCCCTTATCGCACTGGCCATCGGCGCTGTCGTCGGGTTCTTGCTGTACAACAGGACGCTTGACATTTTGGTTAGGCCCTATTGCCACATTCTGCCCGCCGGCAAGCCGTGCGTTTTGAGGGTCACTGATCCGTTGGAACAGTTCGCCGTGCGTATGAAAATCTCTGTGTACGTAGGATTTTTGCTGTCCTCGCCGTTCATTTTATGGCAGGTCTGGAAGTTCATTACCCCGGGTCTGTACGAAAAAGAAAAGCGCTACGCCGTGCCCTTTGTGCTGTCCTCGGCGTTGTTGTTTATCGCCGGTGCCGCGGTGGCGTATTGGACTATCGAACAAGCATTGCAATTCTTCGTGTCACTCGGCGGCGACAAATTGGAATCCTTCTATTCACCCGGCCCGTACCTCCGGCTGGTGACTTTCATGATGTTGGCCTTCGGTCTGTGTTTCGAGTTCCCGATAGTTCTGATATTTCTTCAACTTGCCCGGGTCCTGAAGTATCAGCAGCTTGTCAAAGCGCGACGCTTTGCCATTGTTGGCATTTGGGTATTTGTCGCCGTCGCCACACCGTCTGGCGATCCGTACAGTCTGACTGCGCTCAGCGTGCCAATGTGTTTATTTTACGAAGTTGCCATTTTCTGGGGCTGGCTCCGGTCCAAACGCAAGCGTAAGGCCGAAGCAGAAGCACAGGCCTAAATGCACGAACGGGCGGCGTTGCGCGAAGCCTGGGAACGGTCATTTTAATTCGGCCTCGACCGATTTCAAATCGAAGCAATCGACGCCCTCGACGCTGGCGAATCGGTGCTCGTTGCCGCCCCGACTGGCTCGGGCAAGACCGTCGTAGCCGAATACGCGGTGGCGAGCGCCCTCAACTACGGTCGCAAAATTTTTTACACCACGCCGATCAAAGCGCTCAGCAACCAGAAATTTTCTGACCTTCGCAAGCGATACGGTGCCGATCGAGTGGGATTGTTGACGGGCGACAACTCGATCAACGGTGACGCACGCGTGGTGGTGATGACCACCGAAGTGTTGCGCAACATGATCTATGCCGGGAGTGCGACGCTCGACGGATTGGGATACGTCGTGCTCGACGAAGTGCATTATTTGCAAGACAGTTACCGCGGCCCTGTGTGGGAAGAAGTCATCATTCACACACCCGCCTCCGTGCAACTGGTGTGCCTCTCAGCCACGGTTTCCAACGCCAAGGAACTCGCCGATTGGCTCTCGACCGTGCGTGGCCCCACCCGATGCGTCACCGAATTTGAACGCCCGGTCGACCTCGTTCATCTCTACATGGTCGGCGAGAAGGGTGCCGTCAAGGATCATTTGTTGCCAACGTTGGTGTCACAACGCGCCAACCCCGAGGCGCAACGTTTCGATCGAGCCACCACAGGGCCGCCTCGCAAGGGGATGCGGATGCAGCGCACCTATTACACCCCTCGTCGCACTGACGTCATAGAGCGGCTGGATGACGAAGACTTGCTGCCAGCGTTGTACTTCATCTTTTCCCGCGCCGCATGTAGCGACGCCGCTCGTTCGGCGTTGGATTCCGGCATGCGGTTTACCAACAGCATTGAACGCCAACGAATTCGCGCTCTTATCGACCACCATACCGCCGGCTTGACCGACAAAGATCTGGACGTTTTAGGCTTCGATTCGTGGAGCGCATGCATGGAGGCTGGCATTGCGTCGCATCACGCGGGGATGGTGCCACCGTTCAAGGAAGCCGTCGAAGCCTGCTTCATACAAGGCCTCATCAAAGTGGTATTCGCCACCGAAACGCTGGCGCTGGGCGTCAATATGCCAGCAAGGTCGGTCGTCATTGAGAAGCTGTCGAAATACACCGGCGATCACCACGAGTCGTTGACACCATCGTCGTTCACTCAGCTGGCCGGGCGGGCCGGGCGGCGGGGGATCGACACTATTGGCCATGCCGTGGTGTTATGGAATCCATTCATTGGGTTCGACACGGTCGCCGCGCTGGCACTGAGCCGAAGTTTCCCGTTGACGTCGTCGTTTCGTCCCACGTTCAATATGGCAGTGAATCTGGTTCGCCGCCTCGAACGCCAAGAGGCGCATGCGATTTTGCAACGATCGTTTGCTCAATTCCAAGGCAACCGGGAGCTGGTAAAAACCCGAGCGCGACTCGATGCTCGCCAATCCCAATTCGATCGTCTCGTGGAAGTTTCCACCTGCCATCTCGGCGACGTGGCGACATATCGGATCCTCGAGATTGAAGCGGAACAGGCCGCGAAATTGGCACGCCGCTCATCGTCTGGCGACATCGAACACTCGCTCCAACGCCTGAGGCCAGGCGATGTCGTTCCCCATGCATCAGCACCCGCCAATCGGCTGGCTGTGATGGCTACGGCCGATCGACGAGGAGACCGATCGATTCGTGTGCGCTGTTCCACCGTTGGAATGGGGTCGGTGACCATCTCAGCCGATGACCTCACCGACCCGGTCGTGACCATTGGGCACATCGCCCTTCCACAGCCCTACGCGCCAAACGATCGGGGATTCCAACGCGAGGTGGCACGTCGCCTCCGCACCGCGAAGCTCACGCACGGGCATCCGCTGATTGACGACCCGTACGAAGCCAGCGCCAATGCCGCGCAAGCAGTTCGCGCGCGCGATTCACACCCAGTTCACTCGTGTCACGATCGTCACGAACACCTCCGTGCCCTTCGCCAACTGGAGCGTGCGCAACGAGATTCCGACGAAGACGAAACTCGTTTACAGACGGCCAGCGGATCCCTGAGCCGCAAACTGGATGCCATTCTGGACCTGCTGAGCCATCGCGGTTACGTCGATGGTTGGACGCTGACGCCCTCGGGTGAGCGATTGAGTCGACTGTTTCATGAAAGCGACTTGCTTGTCTCCGAGACGCTGGAAGCGGGATTGTTTGACGGGCTCGACGCGGCCAGCGTGGCCGCCCTGGCCAGTGTTTTCGTGTACGAAATGCGATCCTCTGGCGCAGCTCCGAATCCGGACTTTCCCACCAGAGAATTGCGCGGCCGCTTCGCTCATATCGAGCGACTAACAGTGTCGCTCAACAACTCCGAAGCGTCGGCCAAACTCAATCTGACACGTCCTCCTGATCCTGGTTTCATGGCATTGACGTATTCCTGGGCGCTGGGTCACGCTCTTGACGAGGTCCTCGACGATGAAGAAATTACCGGCGGCGATTTCGTTCGCACGATGAAAATCTTGATCGACCTCTTGCGACAAATTGGGCAGATTTCCCCTCTGTCGAGCACTTCAGCTGCGGCACGCGCCGCGTCGGATTCACTCTTACGAGGCGTCGTTGAGGCGTCGAGTCGGGTGGGAGAGCCCGCGTGACGATCGTCAAAGGCCAGCCGTGGGGCCGACGAACGCCGTGTGACGGTCCTGAGCACGTTGCCGCAACCGATGCCGAGGCAGCAGGACTACTGCGACTCCATGGTGCCGCATCAGGGGTGACACGAATGGGCCTCATTGGCGGCGACCTGTGTCGCACCATCTCCGGCCCTGGCGACGCGGCCCGTCTCACCTCGCCCGACGCTATGACGTTCCCGATCGACGCGCTCAACGTCACCTGGGATGGCGGTACGGCGGTCGCGGTAGCGCACGTCATTGCCCGGAAGCGAGCGTGGGGCGGCCAAATTGTGGCCATCATGAATGCCGAATGGTTAGGCCTATGGGACCTGGCCACCAAAGGTCATCCGAATGACGGATTCGCCGATGTGGTCCAAGCCGAGTTGACGATCGTGGAGCGGCTCAAGGCGCGCAAACGCTTGGCGCTGGGCGCTCACGTGCCGCATCCAAAAATCTCTGAGCGTCGGATGAAGTCGGCATCATTCGAGTTTCAAACACCCACTCCGGTCTACATCGATGGCGTGCCAGTGGGCCGCACACGCCACCTTGCGTTCGCCACAATTCCCGACGCGTTTGAAGTCGTGATCTAAGGGCCTAGTGTGCCAGCATGGCCGCCGCACTGACTCAACGCATAGATGACCTCGTGGACCGTTTGGCGCAAGAACTCGTTGACGCCTCGCATGCCATCCACGACGATCCCGAGCTGAATTTCGAAGAACATCACGCGCATGATCGTCTCGTGACCGCGCTCGAACGCCACGGTTTAGCTGTCGAAGCGCACGCTTACGGACTCGAGACGGCGTTTGTGGCTCGGGCGGGTACTGGCAACGGCCCAACTATTGCGGTGCTGTGCGAATACGACGCGCTACCCGAGATTGGCCACGCCTGTGGTCACAACATCATTGCCACGTCGGGTCTCGGGGCCGGATTGGCACTCGCCGCGTTGGCAGACGAGTTCGGTGGTCGTGTCCTGATTTTGGGCACGCCGGCAGAGGAGGGGGGCGGCGGCAAGGTATATATGGCCGATGGGGGCGCGTTCGTTGGCGTCGACGCGGCCATGATGGTGCACCCCGCCGGCGCCGACCTCACTCGCATGAACACCATCGCCATTCACGAACTGTTCGTGCAATACGACGGGCAGGCCGCCCACGCCGCAGCAGCACCATGGAAGGGGCGCAACGCCCTTGACGCCGCCGTATTGGGATACAACAACATTGCCGCATTGCGCCAGCACATTGAGCCAACCGAGCGTATCCACGGCATTTTCACCAAAGCCGGCGACAAACCCAATATTGTGCCCAGTCACACCGAGGCGAACTGGTACGTGCGCTCACCCACAGCGGTCACGCTGGAGGCTCTCAAACCTCGCGTACTGTCGTGCCTGCACGCCGGGGCGGCAGCGGCGGGGTGCGAGATGCATCACCAGTGGGCACCGGTGGCGTACTCCGACATGATCGACAACGCCGACATGTTGAGCCGCTATTGCGAGCATGCCAAGGACTTCGGCCGCGACGTGCAGAGCCCCGATGCAGGAGCGGCACCCGTGGTTGGCTCAACAGACATGGGCAACGTCAGCTACATCGTTCCGAGCATTCATCCCATGATCGCGGTGGCACCGCACAACGTGTCTATCCACACTCCCGAATTCGCCGCGTACGCAGTGTCCAAAGTCGGCGATCAGGCAGTTGTCGATGGCGCGAAATTGCTTGCACGAGTCGGTATGGATCTGTGGCAAAACTCCACACTCCTGGCGTCAGCCACGCAACAGTTCTCCACGGAAGTTGCTCGTCGCCAGCATTAGACGCTCCGACTATCCCCGGCTGTACCGGGGCAGGCAAATTAGTGTGACGGAGTGTCGATCTACGTAGGCGAAGATTTCACCGGCGTTGAAGCCGACGTATTGCGTCGCTATTTCACCAATTTGGATCAACCAGTTTTTGCGCTTGTCAACTTGCCTGAAGTGGTAAAAGGTGCGCTTTTTGCTCGGTATTCTCGATCGTCCAAGAGCCTGCGACGGCTCTTTTTGGACGAGTTTGTGCCCGATCTGGACATCCGAGGCGACGTCACCATCGACGCCACCATGGGCCTGAAACGGGCAGAAGATCTGTACGACAAGGTGTTCCTCGAATATGGCGACGATTCGGTTGCTCAGCTTGGCGGCGTGCATTTGGCCTGCGAACAAGCATCTAATTTGCTGACGAAAGTGCTCGAGTGGGGTCGGCTGATGAGCTATCTCGAGCAATCCACCCGGTATATCCCGTACGACTCGCGCCCGGGAGGCCGCTACCGGTATTTCCGCGACCCTGCGGTCATGAATTCGGCACTGGCGACGACGTACATCGTGGGTATGGACTCGATGTTCGAGACATACTCGCGCCTGTTGCCGGTGCTCACCGATCACATCAAAAGCGTGTATCCAAAGTCGCCGAGTGATTCAGATTTTGTCTACCGCCAGGCCATTCGGGCGAAGGCCTTCGATGCCCTGAGAGGTTTGTTGCCAGCCGCATCATTGTCGAATGTCGGTATCTACGGCACTGGTCAGGGCTACGAGATGATGCTCCTGCGGATGCGATCGCACCCTCTTCCCGAGGTGCAAATGTACGCCGACATGATGTTGACCGAATTGCGCAAGGTCATCCCGAGCTTCTTGAAGCGCGTTGACCTTCCCGATCGGGGCGGTGTTTGGAGTGAATATCTGGCATCAACCACACAGGGTGTTGCCGACATCGCTCACAAGCTTTTCGAGATCGAGCAAGAAGATGAAAATATTTCTCCTGTACAACTTGTCGACTTCGATCCCGACGGAGAACGCAAAGTTGTGGTGGCGGCGTTGTATCCCCATTCGACGTGTTCAGAAACCGAACTGTTTCGACGAGTCGATCGCATGACAGTCGACGAGCGCACAGCCGTGCTCGCCGCTGAAGTAGGGGACCGCTCAAATCGCCGCCACCGCCCCGGAAGGGCCTTTGAGCGCACCGCATACCGATGGGACATTCTGAGCGACTACGGGGCATTCCGGGACCTGCAGCGCCACCGGATGCTCACCATCACGTGGCAACGCCTCACACCACAGCATGGATTCACTCGACCCGATCTTGTCGACGAAGCTGGAGTCGCCGATCAATTCAACGGGGCCATGGCGTTGTCGGCAGACTTATTCGAGTCGCTCGACGACCGATTCCCGCAACAAGCATCCTACGCCGTGGGACTGGCGTACCGAGTTCGCTACAACATGCACATGAATGCTCGCGAGGCCATGCACGTTTTGGAACTGCGAACCGCTCCGGCCGGCCACCCGGCTTATCGCCGAGTGTGCCAGGAAATGCATAGGCAAATTGGCGACGTAGCCGGCCATCACGCCATTGCCGCCGCCATGAAATTCGTGGATCATTCCGAAGTAGAGCTGGAACGCCTCGACGCCGAGCGCACCGCCGAGCGACGCCGGTCAAATTCGTAGCACACACATTTCCTCACATCGGCCCTGATTTGGCCGATAAGTAACTGTCGCTTGGGCGAGCGACAGTTGGAGGACAACATGATCACAACACACGAGTCAATTCACCGACTTCCTGAACCGGCTCGCGCTCATCGTTGGCAACACTCGCAGCGATTCCGTACGGCGAGGCGTCGTCGTCGTCAACGTCGTGTGTTTATCGGCGCAGCCGTGGCAACAATTGGATTGATGGCCTCAGCCGCATCAGCCAGCTACGTCGTAAAGGCAGGCGACACGCTCACCACTATCGCTCGAAAAACTGGGCTCAGCGTTGACCGCCTCGCAAAAATCAACAAGTTGGCGAATCCTGACAACATCGACGTAGGTCAAGTGCTGGTCACTGATTCCCCGAGCTCGACATCCACTTCCGGGGCGTCGAACTCTGGGGGGTCGACCAATTCGACTTCGACGAGCGCGAATAGCCGCTCGTACACCGTCAAATCAGGCGACAATCTGTTTCGACTCGCGGCCAAGTTTGGCGTGACGATCCAAAGCATTGTCACTCTCAATAACCTCCGCAACGCCGACGATCTGAATGTCGGCCAAGTACTCAAGGTCGGTGCGGCCAATCCTCCCAAAACGACCGGATCACCAGGCACCACCGCCGGTGGCGGAATTTCACAGGCCAGCGTGCACCCCGATCTTTTGGCCTATCCAGACCGACTCCAACTCGTGCCGATTTTTGAAAAGTGGGCTACACGAAACGGCATACCGGCAGACCTTCTCAAGGCCATGTGCTTTCAAGAGTCTGGCTGGCGAGCCAATGCCACGTCTCCGAGCGGTGCCTATGGTGTGTGTCAAATCATGCCCTATGAGTCTCGCTGGCTGGCACGCGATGTCATTGGGGTGCCGACGCTGGATCGTGCCAACGCCGAAGACAACATTCG
>JAYWAI010000352.1:0-1526 GCA_043782545.1 Acidimicrobiia bacterium | reverse complement strand
CGAGCCACATCGGTGGCGGTCTCGCGTTGGCCGATCGAAATTTCATCGGCGCGAATACTCACGGGATGGCCGCCCAATTGCACCACGGCCATTTCGGCCGAGTTGCGGGTACGCGCCGATGGCTTAAGCCAAATGAGCGCTACGCCTTTGCCTTTGAGAACTTGGGGCGAGGTGAGATGGGTGGCTTGGTCAAGCACGAAATTGAGTTCGTCCGGACTCAGATCGTCGACTTCCAGGAAGTGTCTCATGATTGCGTCGCTCTACTCTTTTCAGCCGCGATCGCCGTGGAGATGCTTTGTACGGCCTCGTTGATTTCAGCGTCTGACACCGTGATCGGTGGAGCGAGTCGCAGAGCAGTGGCCGTGACGGCGTTGACGATGAGGCCTTTCTTGAGAAGGTCGGCGGCAATTATTTTGGCGTCGAGCGGCGCGAGTTCAACCGCAATCAGGAGCCCCAGACCCCGGACTTCCACGACGTCAGGGAGCTGTTGCAGCGCTCCAGTGAGCTTGCCAGCTTGCTCGGCTGCGGTGTGCGGGGCGTCGATACGCTCCATGACTTCCAAGACCGCTCGGGCCGCGGCAGTGGCCAGTGGTGTGCCGCCGAACGTAGTGGCGTGATCGCCCGGCCGGAACGCGGCGGCGACCTCGCGTTTGGCCCAACAGGCTCCGATCGGGAATCCGTTGCCGAGCGCTTTAGCCATCGTGACGACGTCGGGTTGGACACCGAAATGTTGATAGCCGAACCACGCGCCAGTACGGCCGAAACCAGTTTGCACTTCGTCGACCATGAACAAAATGCCGCGATTGCGACACAATTTTTCGACGCCTTGGAAATACTCGATGGTGGCTGGGTTCACGCCCCCTTCGCCCTGCACTGGCTCAAGCAGAACGGCGGCAACATCGGGGCTCAGCGACGCTTCGAGAGCGTCGAGATCGTTCCACGCCACATGCCGGAAGCCTTCTGGGAGCGGTTGGAACACTTCGTGTTTTGCGGGTTGGCCCGTGGCGTGCAACGTGGCCAAGGTGCGGCCATGAAAGCTGCCGTAAGCGCTCACCACAACGTGACGTCCACGTCCGCCAAAACGGCGCGCCAATTTGAGCGCGCACTCGTTGGCTTCGGCCCCTGAATTGGCAAAGAAGATTTGGCCACCGCCGCCGTTGAGCCGATCGATAGTTTTGGCGACCCCCCACGCAATGTCGTTGGCAAACAAATTGCTGACGTGCAAGAGCGTTTTGGCTTGATCACTGATGGCCTCCGTTACGTCGGGATGGGCGTGACCAAGGCTGGTAACGGCCAGGCCGCTCAGGAAGTCAAGATGGCGCTTGCCATTCTCGTCCCACAGATACGAGCCTTCGCCGCGTACAAACATGGCCGCTGGCGGGCCGTAGGTGGGCATGAACGGGCAGGTGTCGCCCTGGGTTGCGAATGCGTGTGTCACAGTGAATCCTTCATATCGAGGCGGTGGGATTGAGCGATGTTGACTGAGTGATCATGGTGCCGATACCGGAATCGGTGAAGAGTTCCAC
>JAYWAI010000351.1:0-1526 GCA_043782545.1 Acidimicrobiia bacterium | reverse complement strand
GTTGGTGTCGGTCATCGCACAACTCCCGCAACACGGTTGGCTTGGGCAACGGGAATTCCGAGCACCCGGTCTTTGGCAAACAACTTCGTGCGCGTGACCAAGATCACCAGCGGGCGGGTGAACATAAACGCGGTGATCATGTCGAGCAACGTCGAGACTCCCAGGAAGAAGGCGAAGCCCTTCACAGAACCTTCGGTCAAGATGTACAGCAACGCCGCGCCGATAAACGACGATGCATCGGCGGCCAAAATCGTGCGATACGCAGATTTAAAACCCCGCTCAGCGCTACTTCGTATGGTCTTGCCGAGCCGCACTTCGTCTTTGAGTTTCTCGAAATACACCACATACGAGTCAACGGTTACGCCAATTGACACGATGATGCCGGCGATGCCGCTCAACGTCATGGTGGCGTTGAAATAGGTGACCAGCGAGTAGAGAAGCATGCTGGACACGATCAACCCACCGAGTACGACGAGGCCCAAAATCCGGTAGTACACCAGCATGAAGAGCACCACGAGGGCTAAGCCGATGAGGCCAGAAATGATGCCAGCCCGCAATGAATCTTTACCCAGGGTGGCCGACACGGTGGTCACCGATTGCGGGGTCAGCTTCACGGGAAGCGAGCCATACTTGAGCACCAAGGCCAGCGAATCAGCCTCGGAGCGCGACATACCAGAGCCGCCGCCCGAGATTTGCACGCCATTGCTGGTGAAGGGTTCGAACGCTGTTTTGTCGGGCTGGATCCGCGGTGCTGACTTCACCACGCCATCGAGCACGATGGCCACAGAACGGCTTGGGCACGTCGCCCCGCCGGCGTAACAGGTCTGGGCGATTTGGTTAAACGCAGTCAGCCCCGCGCCAGTGAACTTGATACCCACGACGGGCACAGAGCTGCCGTTTGGATATTCGACTGACGCGTCGCTCACGGCATTGCCAATGAGTTGTGACGGTCCGAGGCAGTAGCGGGCAGTGATGTTTTTCTTCGAGTCGTATTGTGGGAGCACGACGGTCTTGGTGGGGTCGTCCTCTTCTGGCTTCGTGGTGGCGATCTTCGCGCTCGACGTCGTGGCGCACTGGCTAGCCGGCGCGACGACTGCGGGGTCGATGGTGGTGGTGGTCGTCGAGCCAACCGACGTCGTGGTCGAGCCGACTGCGGTGGTCGTAGTGGCACCGGCGAGCGTCGTTGTAGTTGCGCCGACTGCGGTGGTCGTGGTGGCCGGGGTGAAATTGGGGTCAATCGGCACCTGCGTCAGCACGGGACGGAAACGCAGTTCGGCTGTGGTGCCGACCTGCTCGAGCGCCTTCTTTTGATCTTTCACACCCGGCAGTTGCACGAGCACGTTGTTGCCTTCTCGTGAAATTTCCGGCTCAGACACGCCGAGGCCGTCAACACGATTACGAATGATCGAGATCGTGGTATCGAGCACTTTGGTGTCGACCTTTTGGTCCGGAGCAAGCACCACCGAGGCGCCGCCCTGCAGGTCGAGGCCCAGAAGTGGCTTGTTGCCCGCTATCAAGGTCGCCGT
>JAYWAI010000350.1:0-4125 GCA_043782545.1 Acidimicrobiia bacterium | reverse complement strand
GCCACGGCACGGACCGTACGATGACCCCCGGGCGGACCTTGTCGAGCCGCATCAACCAGATTTCGCCGTTGGTCATTTCTTGCTCGACGCTTTGCGTCGGGTAGCGGTGGCGGCGACCGTCGCCTTGGGGCGGCGTGGTGTTGAGGCAGGGTACAGAGCTTCCCAGTCTTGATCGTCGTCACCCGAAAACGACTCGGCTGAAGCTTGTGCCATTGCTGTTTCCGTCGCCGTCAGCGGTTGAGCTTTGTACGCTGCGAGTTCCAGATCGGCTGTGTAGGCAATGAGAGCATCATTGAGAAAAGTCGACAACGACGTGCCACGTCGCAAACGATGCGCCCGACGAACGACATCCGGGTCAAGCGTGACGGTGTGGCGAACCTTGAGAGTACCCATACTCAATCATCATACTATTAGATGCACACCCCTCCAGAGGCCGTCAGGATTCGGCCGATGCAGCGCTCGTTGACACTGGCGGCGCGTGAGATGATCGGGGGATGGCGACACATGGCAGTATTTTGGGCACACGGGTTTTGCGGACGGAAGATCCGAGGTTTCTCACGGGCCAAGGCACGTATATCGACAATATGATTGTGCCGGGGGCCTTGCATGCGGCGTTCGTTCAGTCGACGGTCGCGCATGGCCGGGTGTTGGCGATCGATCTTGCGGCGGCTCGGTCGATGCCAGGCGTGGTTGCGATCTACACGGCCACGGATGTCGATATGCCGCCCGAAGATTTGCCGAATCCGCGCATGCATGAAGCCACACGTCGACCCGCCATGGCGAGCGAGACCGTCCGGTTTGTGGGCGAGTTGTTAGCGATGGTGGTGGCTGAAACCCGAGCCCAAGCCGTCGACGCCGCGGCAGCAGTTGTGGTTGATTACGAGCAATTTTTGGCTATTACGACGATCGACGGATCGCTCGTTGAGGGCGCCATTTTGGTGCACCCGTTGAGTGGCTCCAACGTGGCCATCGAAGCGGGCTTTCGCAAGGGCGACGAGATTTTCGACGGTTGTGATGTGATCGTGCGCCAACGCATCGAGAACCAACGCGTTGCACCGTGCCCTTTGGAAGTGCGAGCCAATGTGGCGCAGTGGCACTCATCGTCTGAGAGCCCGGGTGACGGCCTCACCATGTGGTCGTGCTCGCAGGGCGCCCATGGTGTGCGCAACGTGCTGGCTGAGGTCTTTGGCCTCACGCACGATCAGGTGCAGGTGATCACGCCCGATGTGGGCGGCGGCTTTGGTGCCAAGGGTGGCACGTACCCAGAAGATCTCCTAGTGCCGTGGGCGGCGCGCCAACTCAAGCGGCCGGTGCGGTGGGTCGAGACTCGCAGCGAGTCAATGGTCGGTCTGGATCACGGGCGCGGTCAGGTGCTGTACGCCGAGCTGGGCGGCACCCGCGCTGGGGTGTTCAAGGCATATCGTCTTTCGGTCACCCAAGACGCTGGTGCTTACTCTGGCTTCGGCGCCATGATGCCGTTCATCACTCGCTCGATGGCACACGCGGTGTACAACTTCGAGCAGATCGACGTGTTGGCCCGCAGCGTGTTTACCAACACCTCGCCGGTGGGCGCCTACCGGGGTGCCGGTCGGCCTGAAGCCACCCACGTGATTGAACGAATGGTTGATTTGTATGCCGCTGAGATCGATTTCGATCCGGCCGAATTGCGACGTTTGAATTTTATTCAACCTGACCAGTTCCCGATGAGCACGCTCACGAAAATGACGTACGACATTGGTGACTATGAAGGCGCTCTCGACCGAGCATTGACGGCGAGTGACTACGCCGCTTTGCGTCGGGCACAGGGCGAGCACCGGGCGGCAGGCTCGCGCATGTTGATGGGTATTGGCGTGGCGAGCTATGTGGAAGTCACCGGCGGCGGTGAAGAATTCGGGTCGATCGAGGTGCTACCCGATGGCCGAGCGATCGTGCGCACGGGCACCTCGCCGCATGGCCAGGGCCACCAAACCAGTTTCGCCATGATCGCCAGCGACCTCACGGGCATTCCGATCGACAAGATCGAGGTGCGATTTGGCGACACGCATGACGTGCCGCGGGGCAATGGCACCGGCGGCTCGCGGTCGTTGCAGCTGGGCGGCTCGGCTGTGAAAGGCGCCACGGAAAATCTCGTGGCGCAGGCCCGTGAGCTTGCCGCCCAGTTGCTTGAAGCCAACCCCGATGATCTGGTTTTGGATCGCGGGGTGGGTGCATTTCACGTGGCGGGCACGCCGGCGAAGTCGTTGACGTGGGCGGCATTGGCGGCTGGGCTAGAGGGCTCAGCTGCCTCGGGCGTAGCGTCACTCAGCGCGGAATATGACTTGCCCAATACGGCCAGTACATTCCCGTTTGGCACCCACGTCGCCGTGGTAGAAGTCGACCGCGACACGGGCTTTGTGCGCCTGCTTCGGCACATCGCATGCGATGATGCGGGCACGATTCTCAACCCGCTATTGGTCGACGGACAGGTGCATGGCGGCATCGCCCAAGGCGTGGCTCAAACACTGTTTGAACGAGTGGCCTTCGACGATGATGGCAACCCGATCACAGCCAACTTTGCCGACTACGCATTTCCATCAGCGGCCGAGATGCCGATGTTTGAGCGGGTCTCTATGGAGACGCCGACGCCGTTGAATTCACTTGGTGCCAAGGGCATTGGTGAGGCTGGCACGATTGGTGCGACGCCAGCGGTGCACAACGCCGTGCTCGACGCGCTGAGCCATTTGGGCGTCAAGCACGTAGATATGCCAACGACCCCAGAACGCATCTGGCGCGCTCTGGGGTCGTAAGCCGGGGGAAGAGTTTTGCTGGGATTTGTCATGCGGTAGCAGTGCCGAGAGTCGCGGTGACGGTGACCGATTTGCCAGCCCGATCGAGCGTGATTGAAATCTTGTCGCCAGGCTTGTGGGCCTTGATGGCGGCCCCCAATTCGTCCGAGGAGCCAATCGTCTTGCCATCGACGGCGGTGATGACGTCGTCAACTTTGATGCCTGCGGTCTCAGCGCCGGAGCCTGAGGCGACGCCAGTAACCACGACCCCAGTGGTGCCATCTTGCAACGTGACACCCAGCCGTGGCTTCGGTGTGACCGGAGCTGATTTGCCCGTTTTGAGCTGTTCGATGATGGGTTTGATGCTGTCGATCCCGATGGCAAAACCGATGTTTTGCGAGTTAGGAATACCGGCTGAGTTGATACCTACGACCTCGCCAGCAGCGTTGAGTAATGGCCCGCCCGAGTTGCCATGGTTGATGGCGGCGTCGGTCTGGATGAGGTCTTCCAGCGTGGTGCTGGCGTCGACTTGCAGGCTGCGATTCTTGGCTGACACGATGCCTTTTGTGACGCTCGGCGTGTCACCCAAGTTGAGCGCGTTGCCGATTGCCACGACGTCATCGCCGACTTGCATACTGGTCGACGAACCCAGCGTGGCGGGCGTAATACCGGACGTATCGTCCAGTTGGAGAAGCCCAATGTCTTTGGCGGCGTCGGTGCCGAGCACCTTGACTTTGCGGCTCTTTCCGTCGGCCATGGTGACCGTAATCACTTCATTGGTAATCGTGCGGCCGAGGTCATCGGTGATGTTGACGACGTGAGCGTTGGTAAGGATGAGACCGTCGGTCGAGATGATCACTCCCGACCCTGCGGCTACCGGCGTGACGCTGCCGTTGCCGCGTTGGGTGCCGATTTCGACGGCCACCACTGACGGTGAAACGGCGCTGATGAGCTGGTGAATATCGAGCGCTTTGCCGGTGAGTTTGGCCGGAGCGGTGGCGAGGGTCGAGGGCGAGGCCTCATTGGAGAGTGGCACGCCGGCGACGACTTTGGTTGTCGTCGCAGCAGGTTTGTCGGTGAGCTTCACGGTGCCGAACGCCACGCCGCCGGCTACTAGCGCTCCGACCAAACCGCCCACCAGCCCGGCGCGGGCTGTCGCTGACGTGTGCCTTCGTGGTGCGGGTTCGCTGGGGGGCGATTGCTCGCTCAGGAACGCCGAAGGTGCCGGCTCATGTACAGGCGGCAGCGGCAAAGCCATCGTTGTCTCGTCGGGCGTAGGAAGTTCCCAGGACGTACGATGGTCATCCATCGCGAGATCAAAGGCGGGCACCTCGGGCACCGCAGTGGTTTCAATCAGGGG
>JAYWAI010000349.1:0-1527 GCA_043782545.1 Acidimicrobiia bacterium | reverse complement strand
TGAACCAATGTCCAACATCATCGAACTGGGTGCCCGCATCCTGGCCGGCGAAATTCAAGGCCGTACAGTGATCGACGTGCACGCCTGATTTGGGTACCAGGGTGAGGAATTCCCCAAGCCCGGCTTGACCGTCTGGCAAGCTGACGACGTGAAAGTTTTCGCCACCTTGGTATTCGCATCGTGCGTTGCCGTTGCCGGGTGTTCGAACTCGCCGCGCCAAGCCACTGTCATCCATGTGCCTGCCGATGTGCCAACTATCCAACGGGCCGTCGACACGGCCCGTCGTGGTGATCTTGTACTCATTGCGCCGGGTACGTACCACGAATCGGTGGTGGTGGCGCAGCCGGGAATAGTGATCCGGGGTGTCGATCGCTCGACCACCATTTTGGATGGACAAGACAAGCTGCCGGACGGGTTCGCCGTCACCAGTGATCAGGTTGTCATCGAGAACCTCACGGTGCACAGCTATACGAACAACGGAGTGTTGATTTCAGGCGGATACGCCGCCGCGCAAAAGGGACTCGATCAACCCAAAATTGTTGAGGGTTACCGCATCAGCTATGTGACGGCGTACAACAACGGCCTGTATGGCCTGTACGGATTCATGGCGCGCTACGGCGTCATGGACCACGACTACGTGAGTGGTCACCCAGATTCTGGGATTTACATTGGCCAATGCAGCCCTTGTGACGCCGTCGTCACTGACTCGATTGGTGAGTTCAACTCGGTGGGTTACGAAGGTACTAATGCCGGCGGAAATCTGTTTGTGGTGAATTCAGTTTTTCGGCACAACCGTGTGGGTATTACACCCAACTCGCAACGATACGAACGCCTGGCCCCGCAACGCGACACCGTGATTGCCGGTAACGCCGTCATCGACAACGCCGAGGCCGGCGCACCAGAACAAGGAAAAGGTGCCTTTGGCATCGGTATCGCTATTGGCGGCGGCGGCAAAGATTTGATCACGCATAACTTGGTGGCCGGTCATGTGGCTTACGGCATCGGTATCACCGATTTAGATTCGTTTTCTCCAGAGAACAACCGCATCGAAGCCAACACGCTCGACGGAAACTCGGTCGATTTGGCGTATTTCCTCACCGATCCAGCCGTAGTGCCGGCGGGAAATTGTTTTGTCGGCAACGTTTTCACGTCATCTGTGCCCAAAGCCATCGAGCAAGTTTTTGGGTGCAAGGGCTCTCCGACCGGTTCTCCGTCGAGCCAACCTCGGTTCCCCGTGGCCCCCAAAGGACCCGATTACCGCACGGTTTCGGCACCGGGCGTCCAGCCCAATATGCCTGACGTCAATTCGCCTGCAGTGGCGGCAGCCAAGGTGGCTCCCGTCGTTGATGTGACAAAGATTTCTACACCGAAACGACCCTCGTGAAATTGGCCGGGCGGCGGTGGATTGCGTGTGGTGCGCTATGTGTTGTAGTGGCGGCGGGGTGCTCGACGAGCGATCCGGCCACTTCGGTGGGTACTTCGCCAGCCTCGGTGTTGACACGCGATCAGGCCAATGTGATGGCCTCG
>JAYWAI010000348.1:0-10999 GCA_043782545.1 Acidimicrobiia bacterium | reverse complement strand
CGGTTTCGATGATCGATTGGTGCGCCCTCGTTGACGTTTGTCCACAGAGTGATAAGGTCGCCGCTCCAACTGCGACACGCAGATAGTACGCAAGCAACATTCGTAATTATCCACAGCTGTGTGGGAAGTTGGGGATAGAACAGATTCGGTGAGGAGGTGTGCCCAGTTGAACGACCCAAAATCCCTGTGGAAAGCGTGCTCGGACTTACTCCGGGCCCAAGTATCCGAAGCCGTGTGGCTCACGACATTCCAAGACGTCACACCAACCGCGCTTAATGAATCAGAATTTGCAGTTGCCGTGCCAAATACGCTTATTAAAGAGCGAATCGAAGGCCGATATTTAGCACTGGTGCGCGACGCCCTCGATGAGTGTGGCTTTGCAAATGTGACGCTCAACATTGACGTCGCTCGCCATCAGCCTGGCCAAAACGATCCTGCGTGGGACGTAGCGCCCCAAGCACGGCTGCCAAACACGTCAACCCAAAACCGTTCAACATCTCACGACGCCAGCCGTGAAAATGGAATGAACGTACCTGGCCTTAATTCGCGCTACACCTTCGAGGCGTTCGTTACCGGCACGTCGAACCGTTTCGCACATGCTGCCGCGTTGGCGGTCGCAGAGACTCCGGCGCGTAGTTACAACCCGTTGTTTATCTACGGAGCTGCTGGGCTCGGAAAAACGCACCTACTCCACGCGATTGCTCACTACGTTGGCACCCAGTACCCGAACTACAAGGTTCGATACGTGTCAACAGAGACCTTCCTCAACGAATTTGTAGATGCCATTAGAACAAGCACTACGGCGGCCTTTAAACGTCGCTACCGAGAAATCGATGTACTCATGATTGACGACATTCAGTTCATGGAAAATAAAGAAGGGCTCCAGGAAGAGTTTTTTCACACTTTCAACCATCTTCACGGCGCCAACCGACAAATCGTCATATCTTCGGACCGTCAACCTGATGCTATTGCCACTTTGGAGGACCGACTCCGAAGCCGTTTCAAATGGGGGCTGATCACCGATATTCAACCGCCCGACATCGAAACACGCTTGGCGATTCTTCGTAAGAAGTCAGAACAAGGCACCGTGCCAATTCCGGACAGCGTTCTCGAACTCATCGCTACTCACATCACTGACAACATTCGGGAACTCGAAGGGGCATTGATTCGAGTTTCGGCCTACGCAAGTCTCAATAAGTCGCCTCTCACGGTCGAACTCGCTGAACTTGTGTTGTCAGATATCTTGCAGCCAAACCAGCCCATCGCCATTACCCCCGCGTTGATCATGGATGCAGTCGCCCGACGATTCGGTTTTTCCATCGAAGAACTCACGGGCAAAAGTAGACGCCGGCCATTGGTAACAGCCCGTCAAGTTGCTATGTATTTATTTCGCAATTTGACCGACCTTAGCTACCCAGCCATTGCGCGAGAGTTTGGTGGTCGTGATCACACAACCGTTATTCACGCGTTCGAAAAAGTGAAGGTCATGATGGGCGAGAGGCGACAGTTGTTCGACCAAGTAAACGATCTCATCCAAAAAATAAAAACGGGTGAAGCATAAATGCACCACCATTCATCGTCCAATGAGTTGTGGACAAACGTGTTCCGGTTGCCGCGCGACACTGTGGACCACCTTAAGGGAAATGTGTACAAGTTGCTTGTCGCCGTAAAACCCTGGTGCTTACTGTGAAGTTGGTGGACAACCTCACCAAACGCGTGTTGCTCGTGACCTGGGTTAACGCTGTGTTGTCCACAATCCACAACCCTTATTGTTATTCCAATCCATATCTATCAAAAAGTAAAATAACCCGTGATGCTCGGTTCGAGCCCGGAAAGGTGCTGTCGTGAAATTTCGTTGCGAACGCGATGTACTCCTTGATGCGTTGGCTACCGCTAGCCGTGGCGTAGCTGGACGTGGAGGAGCGCTCCCCGTTTTGAGTGGCATACGGTTTCGACTAATAGGAACCCGTCTGGAACTTGCTGCGTCAGACCTTGACCTTACGATTCGTGTTGTTACAACGGTGACCGCAGGCAATGACGGCGTTTGTGTGTTACCGGCCAAACTCACGACAGACATTGTGCGTGCGCTTGAGCCAGGAGCTGTGACGATAGATATTGACGACGATCAAGCCCGTATATCTTCAGGTCGCAGTGAATTCAGTGTTCGTGCGTTGGTAGCCGACGATTTCCCGCGCTTACCAGAGCCTGACCCGAGTGAGGTCTCAGTTCCCGCGAGTGCGTTAGTTCAGGCACTCAAGCAGGTCGTCAAAGCTGCATCAAACGACGACGCTCGTCCAATTTTGACTGGGGTGCTGATGAGTTCGGAAGATGACGGGCTTCGTCTAGTGGCAACCGATTCATATCGTTTGGCGGTGTGTGACTTGGTCGGGCTTGAACTTCTCCGATCGGGACAAAAAGTGTTGATGCCAAGCAAGGCACTGTCCGAACTTGCTCGGCTACTCAACGGCGTCGACCAGGTTGTCATTCATCTGTCGGATCGGGAGGCTACTTTTGACGTCGGAAACGTGTGCCTCACGACGCGGCTGATCGAAGGCGAGTTTCCGAACTATCGACAACTTATTCCCCAAACGTACCCGAATCGGTTGACGGTCCAACGTGAGGCATTCGCCGAAGCGGTGCGGAGAGTCAAGTTGATGGCGCGAGAAGCAACACCCATTCGTTTGGCATTGCGGTCTGAGTCGGTTGAGTTGATAGCGGTGGCTCAGGATGTTGGCGAGGCACGGGAAGTCATTGACGCTCATTACGAGGGAGTCGAAATGACAGTGGCATTTAATGCCGAATATCTCACTGATGGCATCGAAGCAGCCGTGGGAGATGAAATCACTCTGGACACCGTTGATGCACTCAAGCCCGCAGTTATTCGCCCGGTGGGCAACGCAGGATTTTTGTATTTGTTGATGCCCGTCCGAGTTTCTTAAACCCGGGTTATTGTGCATGTAGCTCAGTTGCGGATAGAACATTTCCGCAACCATCTCGACACATGTTTGGATTTCACTCCTGGGATTACTGCCTTCGTTGGAAATAATGGCGCTGGAAAAAGCAATATTGTCGAAGCGTTGAGTGTTGTGAGCCAACTCAAGAGTTTTCGAGCCGCTCATCCTGGTGACATGGTGACCTACGGAGCCCAACAAGCAGTTGTTCGAGCAGCGATTGATCGACACAGTCATGTAACCAATGTGGATCTCATGATTGGCGTTGGGGGAGTGATACAGGTCAATAAGGACAGAGTTCGGTTGAGTCGGCCGAGAGATATTGTAGGTTTGCTGCCGACGGTGACGTTTTGTCCAGAGGACCTCATGATTGTGAAAGGTTCGCCTTCGCTGCGTCGTAACTACCTCGACGACGTCGCCGTGCTGAGTGATCCAGCGAATGACATTTTGTTGCAGCAGTTTGATCGGATCTTGAAACAACGAAATATTTTGTTGAAACAGATAGCGACGCGACACGGTGGGTCGGGGAAGTCGCTGGCTCCCGATGTCGCGGCATCGTTGGAGGTGTGGAACGAACGTTACGCGACAGTGGCGACCCGCTATGCGGCTCAACGGGATGCGATTGCGCGGCAACTGCAAGAAGTTGTAGCCAAAAAATATTCAGAAATTTCGGGCAGCCACGAATCGGCTGGGTTTGCCTACGACCCGGACTGGGTTCATGAAGGCATCGAGCATGCACTCAGTCATATTCAAGCCGATGAATTCCGACGCGGAATGACTCTTGTTGGACCACATCGAGACGACGTTGAACTCACGATTGACGCTGCAAACGCGCGCACGCACGCGTCACAAGGTCAACAAAGGAGTCTGGCGCTGACACTCCGCCTCGCCGCTCACGCCTTGTTGACCCACGTTTTAAAAATCTCGCCGGTCTTGCTCCTCGATGACATTTTTTCTGAGCTTGACCCGACTCGTTCTCGGGCGTTGATAGCTGCTTTGCCTTCGTGTCAGACCGTGCTGACGACCGCCGTCGAACCTCCTCATACGCTTGTCATCGAGCGAACCTATGATGTTGCTCATGGTCATGCGGCACGACGAGTCTAAATACGACGACTCTTCGGCGCTTGCTTTCGTGCCAGTGAGGGAATCATTGGACCGAGTAATGGCTCGTTTGACGGGAACTGGAGTCAGCGGGGTCGACGTCGTGTTGATATGGCCCGAAGTCGTAGGTCAGGAAATTGCCAGAAACTGTACGGCCATTAAATTTTCCAGAGGTGCGCTGTATCTTTCGGTAGTTGAACCACGGTGGGCAAGCGAATTGCACCACTTGGCACGGGTGTTGATCGAACGCCTCAACGCGGTCGTAGGCAGTGGCGTGGTGTGCGACATCAAAGTTGCTGTTCGGCGTCAATGAGACCAATGGACCCACTTGGTATTGGTGCCAACAACCTGAGGCCGTAACACCCCTGTAGTAGACTTGTCTACGAATAGAAGCCGCCATTGACCAGCACTTTCCCCCTTCAGGGCGGTGCCGTTGGGTCGACCCGGCGAAATTTTTGCGACCAATTGAGAAAGACGCGCGCCAATCTGTGAGTACTCAACCAAACGAAACGTATAGCGCCAAAGACATCACGGTGCTCGAGGGCCTTGACCCCGTTCGCAAGCGGCCCGGTATGTACATCGGCTCAACCGGCCTCAGCGGTCTGCATCACCTGATTTGGGAGGTTGTTGACAACGCCGTTGATGAAGCAATGGCGGGTTTTTGTTCCACAATAAGCGTGACAATGCTCGCCGACGGCGGGTGTCGTGTCATCGATGACGGTCGTGGAATACCTGTGGACGCCTACCCGGCTGGGCCCCACAAGGGTAAGTCGGCAGCCGAGGTGGTCATGACTGTCCTGCACGCGGGCGGAAAATTCGGTGGCGACGGTTACAAGGTGTCGGGTGGGTTGCATGGCGTAGGCATCAGCGTCGTGAATGCACTCTCGAGCCGAGTCGTTTTACAGGTCGACAAACAAGGCACGCGCTACGGGATGGAATTCGTTGACGGTGGCAAGGTAAAAACAAAACTCTCCGAAACTGGTAAATCACCAAACGGGCAATCGGGGACGTCAGTGACTTTTTGGCCCGACCCCACGATTTTTGACTCGGAAGGCACCGAGTTTCACGCCCGAACGGTCACCGAACGTCTGCAGGTGATGGCTTTTCTGAACAAGGGCCTTGAAATTGTGTTCATTGACGAACGGCCTGGTCACACACAAGATACAACGTTCAAGTATGCGGGCGGAATTATTGACTATGTGCGTCATCTCAACGCCTCCAAAGAGGCACTGTTCCGAAAGGTTCCGTACTTCGAGGCAGTCGAGGACGATCAAATAGTCGAAGTCGCCATGCAATGGAACACAGGCTATTACGAAGGCATCCACGGTTATGCGAACGGGATTTCGACCACCGAGGGTGGTATGCACGTCGAGGGTTTTAGGACCGCACTGACCAGCGTTCTGAATAAATACGCCCGCGCCCGCACATTGCTTAAGGACAAGGATGACAACCTTACTGGAGAGGATATTCGTGAGGGACTCACCGCAATTGTGGCCGTGAAATTGCGGGACCCTCAATTTGAAGGCCAAACGAAAGCCAAACTTGGCAATGTTTCGATTCGTTCGTTGGTCCAGAAGGCAACCAACGACAAATTGGCGGAGTGGTTTGAAGAAAACCCCGCTGAAGCGAACCAAATTGTTA
This sequence comes from Acidimicrobiia bacterium, assembly GCA_043782545.1. GTDB lineage: Bacteria > Actinomycetota > Acidimicrobiia > Acidimicrobiales > JBBRKR01 > JBBRKR01. The sequence continues at coordinate 5,306 of JAYWAI010000348.1, read as the reverse complement.
AAAAGTCAATCGCCGCGGCCCGAGCGCGTGTGGCCGCGAAGGAAGCGCGAAACCTTATTCGTCGCAAGAGCGGGCTTGAAGGTGCTGGTATGCCCGACAAGTTGCGAGACTGCAACAGTCGCGATCCGCGCGAGAGCGAATTGTTCATCGTGGAGGGCGACTCGGCTGGCGGTTCGGGTATTCGGGCCAGAGACCCCCTGATCCAAGCCATCCTCCCGATTCGTGGAAAAATTCTCAATGTCGAGCGGGCTCGTCTCGACAAAATGTTGAAGAACAACGAAATCCAGGCATTAATTACCGCGATCGGAGCGGGGGTCGGGGATGAATTTGATGTCGAAAAGATTCGCTATCACAAGGTGATTGCCCTGTGCGACGCGGACGTCGACGGTAGCCATATCCGCACGCTCCTATTGACGTTTTTCTTTCGACAAATGCGGGCCATGGTCGAAGCCGGCAACGTATTTATCGCGCAACCGCCGCTGTACTCAACTGAAGTCGGCAAACAAAAGGTGTACCTCAAAGACGACCGCGCCAAAGCGCAATTTCTTGCCGATCACCCCAATCATAAAAAGGAATTTCAACGCCTTAAGGGCCTGGGTGAGATGGATTGGGAAGAACTCCGCGACACCACCATGGACAAACACAAGCGCACCCTTTTGCAAATAACTGTTGAACAGGCGGCACTCGCTGATGAAATCATGAGCGTACTCATGGGTGACGACGTCGAAAGCCGCAAAAATTTCATTACATCAAACGCACGTGACGTGCGATTCCTCGACATTTAAGAACTGCCACGATTCATGACTGACAACACCACCCCAAATCCGCCTATGCCGCCTGATGACAGCGATATTCCAGAGGCCCTTGGAGGGTCAATATCGCCGATAGAAATTCAGGAAGAGATGGAGCGCTCTTTTCTGGAGTACTCAATGTCGGTCATCATGAGCCGGGCGTTGCCGGACGTGCGCGATGGGCTCAAGCCTGTGCACCGTCGCATTTTGTGGGACATGGAAAACCAGAATTTCCGCCCCGATCGACCGTTTGTAAAATGCGCCCGCGTGACTGGCGACACGATGGCCAGATTTCACCCGCATGGCAACTCGGCCATTTATGACGCGTTGGCTCGAATGGCGCAGCCATTTTCCCTTCGGGACCCACTCATCGATTTTCACGGCAACTACGGATCGCCAGACCAACCCCCGGCCGCCGAGCGATACACCGAGTGTCGGTTGTCGCAATTGGCGATGCAAATGCTCGACTCGATAGATGAAAATACGGTCAACTTTACCGCGAACTACGACGGTACGACCGAAGAGCCGATTGTATTGCCAGCGCGATTCCCCAACCTGTTGGTGAATGGTAGCCAAGGAATCGCAGTTGGTATGGCGACCAACATTCCGCCGCACAACCTGGTCGAAGTCATCGATGCAACGGTTCATCTGATTGACAACCCGCACGCCACGGCTGACGATCTAATGACCTTCGTGAAGGGCCCGGATTTCCCGACGGGCGGGCTCATCATGGGGCGTTCGGGCATCATCGACGCGTACCGCACGGGTCGCGGAAGCGTCAAGATGCGGGCGGTGGCGTCGATCGAGGAGATAAAGCGCGACATCGTTATTTTGGTCACCGAAATTCCTTACCAAACCTCGGTCGGTGCCATCGCTGGTCGGATTGCTGAGTTGGCGACGAGCAAAGAACTCGAAGGAATCCGCGCGATCAACGACGAAAGCGCTGGCGTCGACACTCGTTTGGTCATCACGTTAAAACGCGACGCCAACGCGAATGTGGTGCTGAACAGCCTGTACAAAATGACGCAGATGCAGTCGACATTCTCGATCAATATGGTGGCCATTGACGATGGCGTCCCTCGCACGCTGAATTTGGTGCAGGTGCTCACTGCCTACGTTGCCCACCAAATTGAGGTAATCACCAGGCGGACGCAATATCGCCTTGACAAGGCTAAAAACCGAGCGCATATTTTGGAAGGTCTGATCCGAGCGCTCGACATGATCGACGCCATCATTGCCTTGATCCGCGGATCCGACGACCGGTCCGATGCCCGTGAAGGCTTGATGACTGAACCATTCTCGTTTAGTGAAATTCAGGCGAATCATATTTTGGATTTGCGTTTGGCCCAGCTCACACGCCTTTCTCGCACGGACTTGGAAGAGGAACTTGCCAAGCTGCGCGAGATTATTGCTGATTTGGAATCGATTTTGGCCGACGATACGAAGCTGCGAGACGTCATCAAGAGCGAGTTGGCCGAAGTGCGAGCGAAATTCGGTTCGCCTCGTCGAGCACAGATCACCCACGACGTCGGCGACATTTCCATCGAGGATCTCGTTGACGACAAAGAACTTGTAGTGGTGATGACGCAGGCTGGATATATCAAAACCGTCGATGCGACGGCGTTTAAAACGCAAGGTCGCGGAGGTCGCGGTGTCAGCGGCGCAAAACTCAAAGAAGAAGACTTGGTCACTCGTGTCATCCACACGACGGCCCATGCTTACCTGCTGTTGTTTTCCAACCGGGGTAAGGTGTATCGCCTCAAGACCCATGAAATTCCCGAACGTGAGCGCACAGCCAAGGGTTTGCCGATAGTCAACCTGTTGCCCCTTCAACCGGACGAACGCATCGAAGCCATCATTGACACCCGCGATTACGAAACCAGTCGCTACTTGTTTTTCTGCACCAGACTTGGCCAGGTCAAAAAGACCTTGTTTACCGAATACGATTCGTCGCGACGCGACGGGCTGATAGCGGTGAGCCTCAAGGACGGAGACGAATTGGTCAAAGTTATCCAGACGTCGGGCAACGATGACATTTTCATGGTCTCTCGCAAAGGCATGACCATTCGTTTCTCCGAAGACGATGTGCGACCAATGGGGCGTGGAGCGGCTGGCGTCATCGGTATGCGAATGAAAGTTGGCGACGAAGTCGTTTCGTGCGACCTGGCGCGTGACGACGTGGCGATCTTGTTGGTCACCGAATCGGGCTATGCAAAACGCACCCAACTCGATAAGTTCAGCAAACAAGGCCGCGGTGGCCAAGGTGTGATCGGAATGCGACTGACTGCGAAAAAGGGATACGTCGTTTCGGCGTTCATGGTTGGAATTGATGATGAGATTTTTGCTGTGAGTTCCGGTGGGGTATCGATCAGACTGCCCGTCCGCGACATCTCCTCACAAGGACGCGACGCCACTGGTATTCGTATGATGAGTCTTGATGGTGGGCAAACCGTGGCCGCCGTCGCTCTGATTTTGGCTTCAGACGATTAGCGCATAAATGTCGTGTTGGTAGGCAACGACTAGCCCGATGGTGGTGTTGCTGCAGTTGTGATCGGCCAATGGCCCGAACACCTATATGGGTGTTGTCGAATCCCAGATTCGTTTCAGGTCAATGGAGGTACCGTGAATACTGTTCAACAACATCGGGGGGTCGATCGCGGCCAAATCGTCCCAATAGCGGCGTGTATGATGTTGGCCATGGCCGTGATCATTTTGGCCATCGCTCAACTCGGGCGACATGCCGGCGACGCGGCATTGGCGCGCACTGCGGCGGATGCTGCCGCCTTGGCGGGGGCCGCCGCCGGGCGATCTCAAGCCGAACTGACGATTAGCGCCAACCGAGCGACCCTCGTGAGCTACGTCGACAACTACGAGTGGGTTGAAGTGATCGCGCTCGTGGGTCAGACTCAGGCAACAGCGCGTGCAGAGCGGATTCGCCGGCTGGTTCCGGCCCACACTCGACCTCCGTGACAAGTTTGGGCCGCACGGCTCAAGCAACGTGGTTGTGCCCGCACTACAGGTGGCGCGGAATCGCCCTATAGTCCAGAAGGTGGCTGACGATCCAACTAGTGAAACGCGCCAGAAGCTTGGGTCGCTCGTGGCAAAGAGTGTTGGGTCGGGCCGTGACGACCTATTCGATGACTCGGCGAATCGTGACGTTACCTACGACGAGACAATGGCGGATTTTTCACTTCTGACAAATGTTGCGCCGGCTCATGCGAACACAGGCGTGGTGTTTCCTGATGTGTATGGCGCATCAAGTGTGGCTCCCCACGGCCTCGACGTTGTTGACCGTGGGCGCGGCGTGTCGACGGGTTCGTTGTTGGTGGGCTACGAAGTGGTGGCGGCGGATCAACCCGTGCACGCTCGTCGCGTGCGTCGCACTGTGCGACGAATTGAGGTGATGTCGGCACTCAAAGTGTCGTTTGTACTGTATTTGTGCATGTACGGCGCGAGTTTGATTTCTGGGCTTATTTTGTGGCGCGTGGCACACGACGCTGGGGTAGTCAAAACAGTCGAGCGATTTGTGAAGAGTTCCACAACCAGCACAAATTTTCACGTGCATGGTCGTGCGGTATTTCAGGCGTTCGCGCTCGGTGGGCTTTTTGCGGTGGCGCTATTAACGCTGTTGACTGCCGCCGGAGTTCTGCTGTTTAACCTAATTAGCGACCTCGTCGGGGGAATTCGCCTCACGATATTGGAAGAAGAAGTAGTTCGAAACGATCGCGACGAGTAATCGTCTTGGAGTGAAGCTGCTGTTGTCGGCTAGCTTGTTGCGCTGCGGGGCTATAGCTCAGTCGGTTAGAGCGCATCCCTGATAAGGATGAGGTCGCAAGTTCGATTCTTGCTAGCCCCACCCCGCAACTTGAAAGCCGCACATGAAACTGGCTCGAAATATTGGCACAACCTTGTTAATTTTGGGGGTAGTGACGGCGGTATTTCGCGTGCGAGGATCCGGCGGAAGTCCTCCAAATAGCGGCAATTGGCGGCGACTTTAAAGATATTTGCAAAAATTTGCTCAAGTTTTTCCTCGTGTATGTCGAAACCTAACTAGGCGATATGCACGTTGGAGGGAAAACAATGCGCAATGAAAAAAATCATTCTGTTGTTACTGGCTTGGCATCAGTGTCAACCGCATCAGAGTTATCAGAAAATGGGAAGACATCCCCGAAGCGGACGATTGGCCCTCTGAGCCCCGAAGTGGTGGCTCGCATTGAGGACCACCTCGGGCTCGTGAAGCAGGTCGTATTTCAAGTGGCAACTCACTTTCCGCGACACGTTGATCGCGAGGAACTTGCCCGCGCCGGAGCCCTCGGGCTCGTCGAAGCCGCTCAACGCTGGGACGAGGTGCGTGGGGTGCCATTTGATCGGTTTGCAGCTCGCCGGATTCGTGGTGCCATCTTGGACTCTGTACGTTCGGCAGACTGGGCACCGCGGTCAGTGCGCACGCTATCGCGCAAAATGGAAATCGCGGGGCAAGAACTCGGCAATGACCTTGGACGAATGCCGACAACG
>JAYWAI010000347.1:0-1540 GCA_043782545.1 Acidimicrobiia bacterium | reverse complement strand
TGCGCAACTCTGCCGCCAGATCGTCCACCGGGGTGATGAGATCTTCAGCGCCACGAATACCAAACTCGCTGTAGATGTTGGATTCGTACCCTTCGTGGCGCAACAGCCGTTGGATTTCTAACGTGTGTTCGCCAATGGCGTCGTTGCGGCTCAGCGTGTGGACGAGTTGATGGATCGCCCGTGGCTTCATGGAGCGCTCACGCGCATGGCGAAACCGTCGCGGCAGTGCTGCACCGACACGGCGTCACTTCCCGCCGCGATGAAGGCGCTACTCCACGTGCCCGGCGAGACAGGCCGACTGGGTGTGGTGTCGGCGGCATCACCTTGGCGAGCCAAGTAGGCGGCCGGGGTCAGGCTCATCAGTACGGCATTGCCATGGGGCGCGAGGCATCGCAACACCAGGTCGGCGACGAGCGTTTGATCGCCGGGAACCAGGCCTTCAGCCACGCCGAACATGGTGATGTGCACCAGGCTGCCGGGGGCCACCGAGTGCAAGTGAGCGAGCTCGGCGGAGCGAACAAATTCCGGTTCGTTATGGTCGGGCAGGTCGATGCCGACGCCGTACACGCTGAGTTGCGGGTTGCGTTGTGCCAACTCGGCCACGAGTCCATTGTCGACGGGGCCCAGCACCAGTGCCCGACCGATGGCCGTGAGCTCGCCACCGGGAAAACCCTCGAAGTCGGTCCAGGCCAAAAATGGCAAGCCCGGCAGCGATCGCAATGGCTCAGGATCGGTGGTAGTGGCTTGGCTCTCGAGAATGTCGAGACGAGCGTTGAGCGCCCGCTGCGATTGCACCGAACGTGACGAAAATTCGTTGAATTGATCGGTGACAAATTTGATATAGAAAAACGCCAGTTTGCGGACTGATTGCTTGATGAATCGACCGATTGGTGACCTGGATGTGACGGGCGGGTCGGGATTGATGATGGCTCTTTGCTCAGCCTGATCGATCAGCTCAAGCGGCGAAAGTTGACTGCGGTCTCGGGGGGCGATCAGTGAAAATGCCTTTTCGATCTTGACCAACAACTCGATCGGGACCTCGGCCCGAATGCGCAACGCCTCGGTGGATACTCGCTGGCGAAGGTCGTCGGGGCGAAGGTCGGGCTCGGCACCGGCATCAGGCATTGGGGAACTTTACGCCGCCGTCGCCAGATCAGCCCAAGGTTCGGTCAATATACGTCAAAGAAATGTCAAGGCGGGCAGGTGTCGCGCCGATGTCTGGAAGAGTGGACAGCGGCACAGGGCGTGCCGCCTCACTACCTACACAAGATATGCGGGACGGGCGGTCCTCACGCTGGAGAAAATGCATGCATCGACATACCCTGACCAGAGTCTTTGCCACCGTAGCGATACTCGCTAGCGGCCTGAGCGCCGAACTGGTTATCGCTCCGCGGGCAACGGCGGCGGCCAACTACACCCCGGTATGGTCCCAAGCAACTCCTGGCTACTACCACAGGGCCTCGCCGACCATTGCCGATATTGATGGCGACGGCGTGAAGGAAATCATCTCGGCCGGCCTTGACGGCATCTTGCGCGTCAC
>JAYWAI010000346.1:0-11026 GCA_043782545.1 Acidimicrobiia bacterium | reverse complement strand
GTGATTCCACAAACCCGGGAACCAGATGCAAATAGAAATCTTTCGCCGCGGCGGAATCGCAATGAATCAGAAGACAGCGGCAACCAATGTTGTCGGTGATCGCCAACATTCGGAGAAAGACGTCTTGCAACAGGCCAGCGCCAAGCCCCCGACCGACGTGTGCGTCATGCACACAGAGCCGGGCCAGCAGTGCCACCGGTTGCGGGTAACGGCCAGCGCCCTTGGTCAGACGTTCGGGTGCGTCGGTAATCACCAAATGTGCCATGCACCACCCGTAGTAGGCCACGACGGCGGGCGAGTTGAGCGCCGTAACTACGAGCACCTTCGTCGTGCCCGCAGCGTGCGATTGACGGGCGTGGTTGCGGAGCCAATCTGTTTGTTCGGGTGAGCTGCACGAGAAGCCGCCAAGTTCGTGTGTAGGGGTGAGCGGTACCGGGGCGAGGTAGGACCTTCTGTACGTACAACGTACGTCCAATCCATGGTTGCATCGCAGAGCGTGCGAAGCTGGGCAAATGGACGAACAGCATCCAAATGTGGCGCGGGTCATCGATGCGGCCCGGTTGCTGGGGCTCGCGATCGAGCCTCGCCGATTTCCCGAAGGCACTAAGACTGCGCAAGATGCCGCGAACGCCATTGGCGTCGACGTCGGGCAGATTGTGAAGAGTCTCATTTTTGCGGTGGACGGCGAGGTGGTGCTGGCGTACGTGAGCGGTGCGAATCAGCTTGATGAGCGCAAACTGGCAGCTGCGGCTGGCGGCAAGAAATGCACCCGTGTTGACGCCGACGTGGTGCGAGAGGCGACCGGTTTCCCGATCGGCGGCGTGCCGCCATTTGGCCACACGACAGCGTTGCGCGTGTTCGTCGACCCGTGCCTGTTGGAATTCGACGAAGTGTGGGCCGCGGCCGGCACGTGGAATGACGTGTTTTCCATCGCGCCCCCGCAACTCGTGACCGCCAGCGCCGGCACCGTGACGGACCTGGCGCGCTGAGGCTCGGTCCGCATGCCAGAAACTATTTCATGTGGACTCGACATGCCACGCTGGATGTGCGCTGTAGTTGTTGTGCGCTGTTCAGGCTTGGCTCCGGCGGCGTTTGATGAGCAGGGCGGCGACCGCTGCGGCCACCACGAATCCGACGATGCCGAAGATCGCTCCGGCCGCCACGGTGCCCACACTCAGCGCCGTCACAAACCCGGCAATTGGTGCCGCGCAATACGCCACGCACGCCGTCACACCAACCGCAGTAAATGCAATACTTTTTCGGTTCTCATTCATTCGGATGATCCAATCGTTGAGAGCTTGGCGGCTTGTTGTGGCGTGCCAAAGAGGGTATCGACCGCAGCGAGCCCATCGGCCGACGATCGGATTTCGAGTGCCACGCCTCGCTTGTCCACGGTGATCGCGAATCGCAAAAACGAGCAACAGCTTTGCTCGGTGGTGACGAGTCGCAAGAGCTCGTCGAGCGGCGTTGAGGCGTCGAAGCTGAGGCGCAAATTGGTAAGCGAACGCGTGCGTTGCTCGACGTGTGTGAGCAATGCTCGCCACGCCGCCAACTGATCGACCATGCCGCTAGGGTCCATCGTGCAAGCGATTTCGGGCTCGCGTTGCCAGGCCGTTGGTTTGCGACCAATCGTGACCTGATGACGGCCGCGGTGGGCACCGGCCACGGCCGAGATGCACCCGCATGAATCGTCACACGCACCAATTGGCCGATGCCTCTCGAGTGACTCGGCCGCCAGTTTCAAATCGCCTTCGATTACTTCGAGATCGACCATCTGATTGCGCACGAGCGTCAACTTTTCGGCCACAACGGTGCGCAGGCGATCTTGGATCGGCCCGCACGCGCCGCCGTCCCAAGCGGTGAGAAGTTCGGCGGTCTCCGCGAGCGAGCAGCCGAGCTGTTTGGCCCGGCCAATGAACGTCAGCCGGTCAATGGTGGCCTCGGCGTAGGTGCGGTAGCCCGATGCCGTGCGTGTTGCGACGGGGAGCAGCCCGATTTCCTCGTAGTACCGAAGTGTTGCGGCGGTCAGGCCCGTGCGTCCAACAACGTCACCAATGCGGAGCGGCGATTCCATGGGCTTACCATAAACCCTCAAGCCAACATGAATGTCAAGAGGTTTTTGCCGCCTTAGCTGACACGTTCGTGTGGCTCGTCTGGGCCGAGTCGGCCGGAGCGCTCGCAACTGAGTAGCCCGAGGTTCGGCAGTTCGGGAGAGGTTGCCTCGTTTACACTTCAGATCATGGCGTTGAGTTCGACATCACTAGGTTCTCTCGTTGAATCTAAACGTGAAGAGATATTGCTTTTGGCACGCCAACACCGTGCGACTGAGGTTTCCGTTTTCGGGTCAGTGGCGCGAGGCGAATCCACAAGAGCCAGCGACGTCGACTTTCTCGTGCGGTTTGATCGGGATAGTTCGCTCTTTGACCTTATGCATCTCGAGGACGCGCTTTCCGACCTACTTGGCGTTCCAGTTGATGTTGTTTCCGTCGGCGGGTTACGCCCAACCGACGACGACATAATCGCCGATTCCATCCCGCTATGAGCCGCTCCGACTTAAAGCGTCTCGAAGACATCATGGGGGCGGCCGCGCAAGCGGCGTCAATTATCGGGCGTGGCGAAGCCGATTATTTGGCGGATGAGATTCTCCAGAGGGCGCTTGAGCGCTGCCTCGAAATTGTTGGCGAGGCGGCCAAGTCGCTGAGCCAGGAGACTCGCGGACGAATTGTCAGCGTGCCGTGGACGGACGTCATACGGCTACGCGACCGTTTAAGTCATCACTATCACCGGATTGATGCGCTGCAACTCTGGGCGATAGCCATTCAAGCCTTGCCAGATATGGCCGCTGCCGTTGCGGTAATTCTGAAGGAAAAGCAATAACGAGCTCAAACCAACTCGTGCAGAAGTTGTGGAACTTTGCAACGTGCTGCGCGATAACGGCGTGTCGACCATCGAGTACGTCGAGCAACTCACCCATTTTTTGTTTCTCAAGATGGCAGACGAACGCAAGAAGGCTGGACTCGGCGAAGTAGTGCCGCACAAGCTCGATTGGCAAAGCCTTCTCGACAGAGATGGCGATGAACTCGAAGTGCATTACCGCCACATTCTTGAAGTGTTGGGCCGCCAGCCTGGCACCCTTGGAACCATATACCTCAAGGCTCAAAACCGTATTCGAGACCCGGCGAAATTGCGTCGCCTGGTAGTCAACTTGATCAACGAGGAGACGTGGACCGCGGTCGACGCCGACCTCAAAGGCGACGCGTACGAAGGTCTCCTGCAAAAGGGTGCTGAAGACACCAAGTTAGGCGCTGGCCAATATTTCACTACTCGCCCACTCACCCGCGCCGTGATCGCGTGCTTGCAACCTGCGCCGGGCGACACGATTGCGACCCTGCGTGCGGCACGGGTGGCTTCCTACTCGCGGCACAGGCATGGACTCAGAAAACGTGCGTGTATGACTTGCGCACCAACATGCATTTCACGTTGAAAGCAAAGCCGTTGCGCTACGAGGACCTTGCCGAATTCGTGGACGGCTATTGCCCGCCGATCGGTCAAAGCGCGTGGAGTCGGAGCGTTTTCATGCCTTCACTTACGACGAGTTGATGGCGCGTGACAAAGCCAACCTCGACATCACCTGGCTTCGTGACGACACGCTCGACGATGCCAGCAACCTGCCTGCGCCTGGCGTGCTTGCTGCCGAAATCGTCGAAGAACTTGAGGCGGCTTTGGCTCAATTCACCGAGCTCGCTGCCACCCTGCCGATTTCAATCGACGCGATGTATGCCGATGCGTACGATGAGCACCCGATCTCCGAGCCCGGCGCGTGGGGTGATTTGGCATCGTTCCGCAGTGCCACTTGATTCACTGCATGGCTCACGGTGTGCAACCGTTGCTTTAGATGGCTGGCGCGGTATTTGGAAGTAGGTTGGTAAACGAAACCGACGAGTCTCACGGTTGCGCCCGCCGCCACCGCCTACGCTTGGATCATGTCCAGACCGCGAACAGCCGCGCAACTGGGGTTGATTCGTTGTGGGCTGGCGGCCATTTTGTTTGGGGCGTCGGCGCCGTTGTCGGCCAGGCTCGCTGGCAAAATGGGTGCCTTCACACTCGCTGGTTTGTTGTATCTCGGTGCCGCCATTTTTGTGTTTCCGTTCGCTATGCGACAGCGGCCATCGCGTGAAATCGTGCGGCGCAGCGCGGCGCGCCTGAGCCTGGCGGTAGTGCTCGGGGGCGCGGTGGGTCCGGTGCTGTTGGCGGCCGGATTGCAACGTGCGTCCGGAGCGAGTGCCTCGCTGTTGCTCAACTTGGAGTTGGTGTTCACGACCGTTTTAGCTCACTTCGTGTTCAAGGAATTTTTGGGCAAACGAGTCGTGATCGGCACGATGGTGGTCACTATCGCCGGCATCAATTTGGGGTGGTCAACCACGCCGAATTTGCGTTGGGGAGCGGTGTTCGTGGCGGGAGCGTGCCTGTGTTGGTCGGTCGACAATTGCGTCACCGCCAACCTGGATGCGCTGCGGCCAGCTCACATCACCCTTGTGAAAGGCGCCGCTGCTGGTTCGGTCAACTTCATCATTGGGTTGGCGATCGGCGGTCGATTGTCGCTGTGGCTAGCGGCCGGCGCAATAGTGATTGGCGGGTTTGGGTACGGCCTGTCGATCACGTTGTGGGTCACGGGCGCACGCGATATCGGGGCGGCTCGTGGACAATTGGTTTTCGCGGTTGCCCCGTTTGTGGGGACGGTTATTGCGTGGTCGGTGTTTCGCGAAGCTGTGCTCACCAAACAAGTCATTGCCTTGGCCATGGCAGCCGTAGGTGTCAGCTTGGTGGTCGGCAGCGATCACGAGCATCTGCACGTGCATGAACCGCAGCTCCATGAACACGAGCACCGCCACGACGACGGTCACCATGATCACGTACACGGCGCCATCGATGGCTCGCTGGCGGCTGTCGGTTCGCATCATCATCAGCATCAGCATGCGTCGCAATCCCATACGCATCCCCATGTGCCCGACCTACACCACTCGCACAGCCAATGAGTTCTGATCAATCGGGCTGATGTTTGAGGACGGATGCCGCGGCGTGCCAGCCGCACATGCCGTGTACGCCAGGCCCCGGCGCCGTTGATTGCGAGCACAACCACACGCCATCGTGGCGCGTGCGATATGGGTCCAATGCCAGGCGTGGTCGGGCGATCATTTGCTTGAGCGTCATGGCCCCACCGGCAATATCTCCACCGATGTAACCGGGGTTGTATGCCTCGTAATCGAGCGCGTTCGTAACGCGTTTGTGGAGCACGAGATCGCGCCAGCCCGGCGCGAATCTGTCGAGTTGCCGTTCTATCCCTTTGGCGGCCTCGGTGCTCGTGCATCCGTTGGGCACGTGGCGGTATGCCCACACGACGTATTGCCCAGTGGGAGCGCGGCTGGCGTCCACGAGCGATGGTTGCGTGACGATCACGTAGGGGTTGTCGGGCAATTCGCCCTTTGCCGTGCGACCTTCGGCAGCGGCGATGTCGCGCCACTCGCCGCCGAGGTGCACGGTGCCGGCGGCCCTGCACTGCGGCGCCGTCCATGGCATCGGCCCCGAGAGCACCATGTCGATTTTGCAGGCCGCCACGCCGTGCTTCCAGGTCGCCGCCACGCCGTGCTTCCAGGTCGCCGACGGCACGCCGACGATGCCTGCGGCCTGGCCGGGGGTCACGTCGAGTAGCACGGCTCGGCTCGACGGAAGGTCCCGCAACGACGTAATCAATCGACCGGTCTCGATCAGGCCCCCGGCCCGGGTGATAACGGATGCCAGCGCGTCGACGATCGATTGACTCCCGCCAGCAGCAAACGGCATGCCGGCTGACTCGCTGGCCGCGGCGAGCGAAAATGCCACGCCACTGGTGGCCGGCTGCCGCAAACTTGCGCCGCTGTGCGCAGCCATTCCCGTGATCAACGCTCGGGCCTCACGGCTGTGAAACAGGCGCGCCGCCACGGTGGCCGGCATCCCGGCGAGAGCGCCAAATCGCACCATGTCGATCGGGTGATGCACCAAGTTGGTGACTACGCCCGCCATGGCAAACTTGCGCCATCGGTCCCAATCGCTGGCCATGAATCCCACCAGTCGACGCCACTGAGCGGCGTCGACGCCGAGCCCGTCAGCCGTCGTCGGCGAACTACTCACCGAGCGATACAGAGCGGCAGCCGTGCCGTCGTCGAAGGGATGGGCCAAGCCGATTTCGGGATGCAACCATTGCAATCCATGCTCGTGCAACCGCAACTCGGCAAATGCCGGCGATGACACCCCAAACGGATGCACCGCAGCGCACACGTCATAGACCGCGCCGGAATCGAGGAGTGGTTTCGTGCGCGAACCTCCGCCGATCGTCGGCCCGGCTTCGATCACCAACACTGATCGCCCGGCCACCGCGAGGCGGGCGGCGGCCGTGAGCCCGTTGGGCCCTGCGCCCACGATGACGGCGTCGAAAAGATGAGTCACAGGTGCTACCGCGCCGCTTGGGTCGGGGAGGCTTCGCGCCACTCGCACATGCAAAGCAATGTCAATGCCGGCGACGCAACACGACGGTCGTGAACGCTTGTGTGGTTTGCCAGGGAGTCGTGTGAATGTCGTGAAACGATTGCACGAGATCGAACTCGTCGGCGAAGAGCATGGCCAAATCCTGCGACGAGTATTGCTGGATCGGGAGTCCGCTGCACGCGGTGGGCCCATCGAGCGCAAACGTAGAAATGATTGCCACACCGCCCGCCGTGATCGATACGCCAGCCTGGCGTACATAACGATCGCGGTCTCAAGGATCGACCAGAAAATGCATAACCGCTCGGTCATGCCACACGTCGACCGGGCCCAGGTCAAGATCGCCAGCGGCAACGTCGACGCACAGCCATTCGACAGGTGTCGATTGAGAACCCAGAGCACTGGCCGCTCGATCGAGTGCCTGTCGAGAAATGTCGGCCACGGCGAGGCGTGTGTAGCCGAGCGCGATCAGGGCCTTCGGGAGCGGGGAAATACCGCCGCCAATATCGATGACTCGTTGGGAAGGTACCGAATACCTGGTGACGAGCGACTGTGAAAGTGAGAGATTTTCGGTATGCCAGCTCATCTCATCTGGGCGCTTGTGAGTGTAAATGCGATCCCAGTGGTCTGAATTCATGGTGCGAAACCAGGCATTAAAATACTGTCCGAATCATGACGCCTAACACGATGGCGAGCGTACCTTGAATGGCTACCCCGAGGCGCGTGTGCCTGACGGAAATTGCCATGCCGAGCGCGCCGACCATCAGCCATGTGCCGAACGGTAGAAAGATTCGCTCCACCTCACCGAGCGCCAAACCCGAAACGTCGGCCACGGCAATACACACCGCGGCGCCAATGAGAAGTGGCCGCACTCGGCGGTCACGAAGTTCTACCAGACCAAGCCACGGCACCGGCCCGATCACGCTGCCGATCGCCACCACATTGGCAAACACAAACCACCAATACGGCCGATAGGGAGATGTAATTATCGCGTATATTCTTCTGATTTCTGAGAGACCAGCGAACCATGAATAGCCGGCCGCAGAAAATACGATCGCCACCGCGCCACACCCAGCCACGAGCCCGACCAGGACACGCCACGAACGCCGGTACACCACGACCGCACTGAGCACGATCACGGGCACCGTCATGCCGAATGACAAATACAAACAGGCACCGCACGATACGCCCGCCAACGCGCCCATGGCCCACGACGAACGCTGAATGGCCACCACAGTTGCCGCCACCGTCCACGCTAAGACTCCGGCATAGAAAGCGTCAGATGAGGTGACCAACCACACGGCGGTGGGAGCAATGGCGATCAGTGGCAAGAGGCGTTTGGCCGTCGCCGCATCGGCCATTGACCGCACGACAATCGCTATCGCTATCACCGCCGAGTAGGCCACGGCGATGGTCATTGCCGCCGCCCAACCGCGGCCCGGTAGCCCAACGACCGTCAGCCAATACATGCTCAGCACATACAGCGGCGGGTGGCCTTGGACGTGCAATGAATAGGTGGCGACCCGCTGGTTGAAATGCCTCAGAAAGTCGCCGGTACCGTGAACAAGTTGCACAGACCTGTAGTACTCATACGGATGAAAGAGCGACTTGGTCCACCCGTTTGGGCCCTCGATTCGGCTCAACGCCAAGCCGAAGCTCGCGGCAATGCCGAACCACAAAAACACGTTCCGGCGAAATGACCACTGCGCAGCCGGCCTCACCAAGACCACCGCGATTACGACCACGCCGATGGGCAACAGCGTCCACCACGTGAAGATTGGATCCCACGAACCAAGGTACGGCGACGCGTGGATCAGAATGTGGTAATCGGTGCGGTCAATCGCCGCTCCGACGATGGCGACGAAGGCAAAGAGCCCAGCGAAAATGCCGAGCGCTCGCCATTGCTGCCGGGTGAGCAGCGACGAGGAATCCGCGACGGTGTCGTGTGCGGGCGTCACTCCGTCGTTGAGTTGGCCAGCGTGTCGGCGTACACCAAAACTGCCAACCCAATCGCCGCGGCCACAAACATGCACAACGCGGGCCCCCCAGCGCCGAGCGGGTTGTCTAGCGGGTTAGATCCGGGCTGCCCGGCTGCTTCCCGCCACGTTGCCAACACCACGACAGCGCACGCTGCGTAGCCGAGGGCGCTGATCGCCACGAAGAGTCGCTGACCGAGTGCAACGCCACCTAACGCCACGATGGCAAGCCCCATGGCCACAAGCGCGCCCTTGGTGGCGAGCACTTTGTACCCCAAGAAAATCGGCCAACGATTTTGGGCACCGAGGTAGCCGTGGTTGAGCAACGTGAGCGCGCTCAGCACACCCGCGCTCGTCGCCACTAGCGCGGCTGCTCGGCCGAATCGTGTTGCAGCGTTCATGACGCCCTCATCATCAGTTGTGAAACACGGTCCGTGCGACGCGCCCACAGCGGTCGCAACACAGAATCCAGACCGCCCGTGCGTCCGGCGGCTAGAGCGAAAAGTGCAATGTGGCCCGCCACCATCATCACGTACGCCCACGGCCATTCGCCGCTCTGAAACATGACCGACAACCCAATGGCAGTCGCTTGCCCGGCGCCGATGAGTGCCCACAGACGAGTTCCAAGACCCAGCAATAAAAACGCCCCCAGCGACACTTCCAAGAGCAGTGTGAGCCATCCGAACACGCCGAAATTTGGCAGCACCAATTTCTTCACGACAAACGTATAGGGGCCGAATGCTGATGCGGCGCTCGCCGTGCCGTTGGTGGTGAAGCTCTTTACGGCGTTGAACGAGGTCGGAATTTTCCATTCCGTGTTCGCCATCCACAGCAATCCAAACACGACTCTCAAACCTAAGCCGACGCGACCGTTCAATTTCGCGGAATGGGGTGGATCGTTGATACCGACCATCGTGGATTCCGATGTCATAGTTGCCTCCATGGCGAACAATACGCAGCCGATGTAGAGCTCGGATGGCGCAGACTATCGTGCTGGCATGACGGGCCGCATCGGAATCATTGGTGGACACAGTTTGCCGAGCGCGGAATTTGCGTCCTCGGCGGCGTTGGAGGTGCTCAACGGTGTCGAGTTGCTGGTCGACGACCGCACCGTTGTGCTGGCCCGGCATGGACTTTCGACGTTTACCCCCGCGTTTCGAATTGACCATGCGGGCAACCTGGCCGCATTGGTCGCCGCCGGCGTCGATCGAGTGGTGGCATTTTGCTCCGTTGGATCTTTGCGAACCGATTGGGGCATTGGGTCCGTAGTACTTCCCGATGATGTTTTTGCCCCGTGGATTAACCCCAGCATTTTTGACGACGCTCGGGGTCACTCGATGCCAGGATTCAATATGCCGTGGCGGTCAGCGGTGATGGCGGCGTGGCATCACTCGACTACGACGCCAATCCACGACGGAGGCGTCTACGTGCACACGCAGGGACCACGATTTGAGACAGCGGCAGAAATTCGTTTTTATGCCACCGTCGCCGACATCGTGGGTATGACGTTGGCGACAGAGTTCGTGATCGCCGCCGAATTGGGGCTGGCGTACGCCGCAGTGTGCACGGTGGACAACATGGCCAACGGTTTAGCCAACCAGGCGCTCACCGTCGATGAGTTTCGGGCCGGGGTGGCCGCCAATCACGACCGCATGTTGAGCGACGCAACTGCGTTAGTTGAGGCGCTTGCATGAGCCTGTTTGTACGCGGCGGAAACCTTGATGGAGCGATCGTCAACATGCGTTGCGCCGATGGCGTGATCGCCGAAATCGAAACTGACCTCGTGGCCAAGGAATCGGATGAAGTGCTTGATGCGCAAGGGTTTCATATCGCTCCCGGCATGGTAAATGGCCACGGGCACGCGTCAATGGTGTTGCTGCGCGGCTATGGCGACGACATGGCCTTGCAGCCGTGGCTCAGCGAACGGATCTGGCCCGCCGAGGCCCGCATGACCGCAGAGGATATTTTGTGGGGCGCACGGCTTGCCTGTCTTGAAATGATCCGGTCCGGCACCACGTCGTTTTGGGACATGTATTGGCACCCGACATCGACGGCGACGGCCGCCACTGAGCTTGGGCTTCGGGCCACGATTGGTGCTGTCGTGTTCGACATGATGAACCCGCAATCCTCGGTCGCCGCGTGTGCCGCGGCGTCTGTTGAGCTGGACGCGCTGAGCGAATTTGGCCCTCTGATCAAGCCAAGTGTGGCCGCCCATTCCGTGTATGCGGTGAGCCGTGAAAGCCTTGAGTGGTGTGTGCAGGAGTGTGGGGAACGGGAAATTCCACTGCAAATTCATTGCAGCGAAACCAGTATCGAAGTGACCGATTGCCTTGCTGCCACCGGTTGTACGCCAGCTGAGTACTTGCACACGATCGGGTTGTTGTGCCCGCATTCGCTGTTGGCGCACGGCACCTTTTTGACCGAATCCGAGATTGATGTGGTGGCGGCGAGCGGGGCGACGGTGGTCACCAATCCGGTGTCCAATATGAAATTGGCGGTTGGCCGTGCCGCGCCCGTCAATGCGATGTTGA
>JAYWAI010000345.1:0-1549 GCA_043782545.1 Acidimicrobiia bacterium | reverse complement strand
CCCACCCGGCTGTCATCGAGATAGCACCGATCACCAACACCGGCCAACCAACGGCAATCGCCAACGCTCCTCCGGCCACCGCCGCTACCCCAAACGCGCACAAGGTAGCCACCTTCACCTGCTTCACCGTGGCCAACCCACCTGCTACCAACCGAACTGGCCCCACTCGCACGGCGTCAGTGCCGCGTTCTCCGTCGGCATAGTCATTCACATAGTTCGTGGCCACCTGGATGGCGAGTGCGACCACCAGCGCGGCCCCAAACCGCCACGCAAACATGTGCCCAGAGTGATGTGCCGCCGCAGTACCCACGATCACCGGCACCACCGCGGCTGGCAACGTGCGCGGCCGAGCGCCGACTACCCAACGATTCATAGCGTCGAACTCAGGCCAACAAGGGTCAACGCCGTGCCCTACGGCCGACGAGGAAATTGCGTGAAGTCAGGAACGCCTTTGCCTACATAAGAATCACGGGCATGTTGCGCTTCGTCGCTCATGTAAAATAACAACGTGGCATCGCCAGCCAACTGCTGAATTCCGGCTAAGCCATCGTCAGCGGCGTTGAGCGACGCCTTGAGCATGCGCAACGACAATGGCGAGTGGTGCAACATTTTGCGACACCATGCCACTGTCTCTTTTTCGAGATCAGCCAGAGGTACGACCTTGTTGACGAGGCCCATGTCGAGTGCCTCTTGGGCGCCGTAGAACTCGCACAAGAACCAGATCTCACGAGCCTTCTTTTGGCCCACGATTCGTGCCAAAAGCCCCGAGCCGTAACCGCCATCAAACGAGCCAACTTTCGGGCCTGTTTGGCCAAATTGGGCGTTGTCGGCAGCCACGGTGAGATCACACACCACGTGCAGCACGTGCCCGCCACCCACGGCCCAACCTGCCACCATGGCCACCACCGGCTTGGGAGTACGTCGAATCTGTATCTGCAAGTCGAGCACGTTGAGGCGGCCGATACCTTTCTTGGCCACCTTGTCGTCGCCAATGTAGCCATCATCCCCACGAACCCGTTGATCGCCGCCAGCACAAAACGCTTCCGTGCCTTGGCCGGTGAAAATGATCACGCCGACGTGGTCGTCGTCGCGGGCGATATTGAACGCCTGCTGTAATTCAAACAGAGTTTGGGGACGAAAGGCGTTACGAACCTCTGGCCGACAAATAGTGATTTTCGCGATGCCCTCTGGGCTGGTTTCGTAGGCGATGTCGCGCCACTCGCCGTCGGGTGTCCACGTCACATCGGCGTATAGGTCGCCGTAAAAGTCTGGCATCATCGGCCGCGATCTTGCCACATGCGATCACGTGCCCGGCGATTGGAGTCCGAGGCGCATGGTCAGAGGATTTTGTGCAACAGTGGCGAATGGAAATTTGGCAACATTCAGCTACCGAACTTGCGGCCCAAATCAAGGCGAAAAACCTATCGAGTCGCGAAGTGATCGACGCCCATTTGGCCAGAATCGCGGCCGTCAACCCCCATCTCAACGCCGTCGTGCGCGTGCTCGCCGACGAGGCCCGTGCCGCCGCCGATCGCGCCGACCGCCAAAC
>JAYWAI010000344.1:0-11132 GCA_043782545.1 Acidimicrobiia bacterium | reverse complement strand
AAACCCAATCGGGTTACGTCAGAAACTATGCGGCATACATTGCCTTCGGAGCTGTTGTGTTACTTGGTTGGTTCGTCATAAGGGCAGGCTTGTAATGCTGGCAACCACACTTTTGAAAGCCTCTGAGACAACGGCGTCTCACGGTGGCCAGGTGCCATTCCCGATCTTGACCGTGTTGGTGTTGCTGCCACTCGCTGGCGCGATCGTAGTGGCGTTCACGCCCAGCCGACGCCCCGAAAACGCCCGCATGGTGGGCCTGTTGTTTTCAGTGGCCACCGCGGCGTTGAGCATCTACGTGATGGTCAACTTCAAAGCAGGCCAGGGCATGCAGTTTGTAACCAAGCATGCTTGGATCAGCCGCTTCGGCATCTCGTGGCATCTGGGTATTGACGGCATCAGCTTGTTCATGATTGTGCTGTCGGGCATCTTGTTCCCGATTGCCATGCTGGGCTCCAAGCCGCACCACGATCCCAAGCCGTACACGGCGTGGCTGCTGGTATTGCAGGCCGGCGTGTTGGGTGCGTTCTGCTCGCTGGACCTGTTCTTGTTCTTCGTGTGCTTCGAAATTGTTCTCGTGCCGATGTACTTCTTAATTGGCGGGTGGGGCTACGCAAATCGCCAATACGCCACCATGAAGTTCTTCATCTACACGATGGCTGGCTCGGCCATGATGCTGATTGGCACCATCGCCACTGCCGTCATTTCGGCCAAGGGTGCCAAGGTCACGTTCGACCTCGTGGAGATCGCCACCAAGGGCAATATCGCAACGGTCACCGGCCGCTGGTTGTTCCTGAGCTTTGCACTTGCTTTCGCCGTGAAGGTGCCACTATTTCCGTTGCACACGTGGCTGCCCGACGCCCATACTGAAGCTCCTACTGCCGGCTCCGTGATCCTCGCCGGCGTAATGCTCAAGCTCGGCACCTACGGCTTCATCCGGTTTGGCCTGTACCTGTTCCCAAGAGCAGCGGTCTACTTCGCTCCCGCGCTGGTGACGCTCGGGGTAGTCGGCATCATTTACGGGGCCATCGTGGCCACGATGCAAAAGGACCTCAAACGTCTGGTGGCCTACTCATCGGTGGCTCACCTTGGCTTCATCGTGTTGGGCACCTTTGCCCTGACCACCCAAGGCATCGAGGGCGGCATCCTGCAGATGGTCAATCACGGTGTGTCGACCGGTGCATTGTTTTTGATGGTGGGTATGATTTCCGAACGCCGCCACGCCCGGGAAATCAGCCAACTCAAGGGCCTACAAAAGTCTGCCCCGATCATGGCGGGCGTCTTCACCCTGGTGATGTTGTCGTCGATCGGCGTGCCGGGCCTGAACGGTTTCGTAGGCGAATTCTTGATCTTGATTGGCTCGTTTACGACGCGGCGCTGGTACACCGTGGTGGCCACCGTGGGTGTCATCCTGGCCGCGTTGTACTTGCTGTGGGCGTATCAGCGTGTGTTCCATGGTGAGCCTGATGAAGCCAACAAAAAGTTCAAAGAACTCACTTTGCACGAGGGCCTTGTGCTCGCCCCGTTGCTGGGTTTGATCGTGTTTATGGGCATCTATCCCAAGCCCGTGCTTGACCGCATCGAACCCGATGTGAAGCAACTCATCGAACACGTCCAAGCGAACTCCAACTACCACCAACCGTCCACATCGGCTGGCGAGGCGGCAGCACCATGAACCTGCTTGCCACCCTGACCGACATCAAAATTCCGGCACCAGAAATTCAGTGGGCCGCCCTGACGCCCATGTTCATTCTCATCGGGGCGTCGTTCGTCTTGATGATTTTGGCGGTACTAACGCCAATGGGTCGCCGCCGCGGCGCCTACGCCATGTACACCTGCGTGGCATCAGGCGCTGCTGCGATCGTGAGCCTGTGCCTGTGGTTCAACGTGAAGGCTCACGGCGCTCGCACACTGGTGTCTGGTGCACTCACGCTTGACGGTTTCAGTGTGTTCTTCTCCTTCCTTATTTGTTCGGCGGTATTCGTGAGCGCGTTGCTCATCGACGACTACCTTCGCCGGGAAGATCTTGAGGGTTGCGAGATTTACGTACTCATGATGTGCGCAGCGGTCGGCGGGCTCGTGCTGGCGTCAGCGAACGATCTCATCGTGCTGTTTGTTGGCCTCGAAGTGCTGTCGATTGCGCTGTATGTCATGGCCGCTATGCATGCCCGGCGGGCCACGTCGCAAGAAGCCGCCATTAAGTACTTTGTGCTCGGCGGCTTCTCATCCGCCTTTCTCCTGTACGGCATTGCGCTCACGTATGGAGGCACCGGCTCCACCAATTTGGTCCGCATCTCGACGTTCCTCCAAAGCAACTTTTCCAAGCACCCACAAATCATCGTGGCTGGCCTCGGCCTCATGCTGGTCGGCTTCGGCTTCAAAGTTGCCGCCGCACCATTCCATGCTTGGGCGCCCGACGTATATCAGGGCGCGCCCTCACCGGTGAGCGGCTTCATGGCATCTGCTGCCAAGGCCGCTGCGTTCGCTGGGTTGTTGCGCGTGTATGTGATGGTGTTTCCGACGATGGCCAATGACTGGCGGCCAGCCGTGTGGGGCCTCGCCGTGCTCACGGTGGTCGTCGGTTCGTTCCTGGCCATCGTGCAAACCGACGTGAAGCGCATGCTGGCGTACTCGTCGATCAGCCATGCCGGCTTCATCTTGATCGGCCTGCAGGCCAACTCTGCCGATGGCACCAGCGGATCGATGTTCTATCTCCTGTCGTATACGTTCATGGTGCTGGGCAGCTTCGGATGTATCACGCTGATCGGCCGCACCGGCGACGATGCCCATTCACTCGACGACTACCGGGGCCTGGCCAAGCAACGCCCGGTGTTGGCTTTCGTGTTCTCGGTGTTTCTCTTTGCTCAAGCTGGCGTGCCGCTCACCAGCGGCTTCATCGCCAAATTCGGCGTGCTGTCTGCAGCGGTCAAAACGCATTCGTACGCCATTGCCATTATTGCGATGCTGGCGGCCGTAGTCGGCGCTTTCCTGTACCTGCGGATCGTCGTCATGATGTACGTGGCCAATACGGAAGGCGAAGCGCGCACCGTTGAGACCGCCGGCCGTGTCGCCATTCCCGTCACCGCCGGTATCGGTATTGGCATCTGTTTCATGTTCACGTTGGCGGTCGGATTTGCCCCCGATTGGGCGCTGAATTTCGCTCGCGACGCCGTGCCAGTACTCGTCGCCAGCAAATGATTCACGCCCCGTACTACGCCACGCCAGCCACCAGAGCAGGATTCTCTTACGAAACTTTCACTCTGTTTGGCCACGTTTCTCGCCCATCGGTAGGCTGACCCACCGTGTCACTGTCTGGGTTCCATCGCGGCTATTTAACTGTCGTCTGGTTTATCGGCGCCGCAGCCATCATTGTTGGTTTGATGATGAGCATTGCGCGCACGTTGCGGCCAGTGCGGCCCAACAAGCAGAAGCAAATGGCTTATGAATCGGGCGTTGATCCGGTGGGTACAGGTTGGAGTCAGAGCCAAGTTCGGTACTACTTCTTCGCATTGCTGTTCGTGATGTTTGACGTAGAAGCTGTGTTCATTTTCCCGTGGGCCACTCAGCTCGAGGTATACGGCGTGTTTGGCTTGGTCGAAATGCTGATCTTCATTTTCATCTTGACGCTCGGGCTGTTGTTCGCGTGGAAGAAGGGCGTCCTGCGATGGGTCTAGTCGAATCGGGCAAAATGCCTCAGCCGCTCACCAAGCTGCTTAACCTCTCACGCAAATATTCGCTGTGGGTATACCAATGGGGCCTGGCATGTTGCGCCATCGAAATGGGTGCCGCCTTCGGGTCGCCTCGCTATGACGTGATGCGCCTCGGCGTCATCCCGTTCCCGGCCAGCCCACGCCAAGCCGACCTCGTGGTCATTTCGGGTACGGTGACCGACAAAATGGCTCCGGCGATTCGTCGGCTGTACGAGCAAATGCCCGATCCGAAATATGTGATTTCCATGGGCTCGTGCGCCAACTGCGGCGGCCCATATTGGGACAGCTACTCGGTCACTAAGGGCATCGATCAGATTATCCCTGTAGATATTTATGTGCCTGGTTGCCCGCCCCGTCCTGAGGCGTTGCTTGAAGGCATCATCATGTTGCAGCAACGCATTGGCAACGAAGACATGGCCGCTCGCTGGCGCGGCGAATCCACCGATTTGTCCACGACCGCCGGTGCGCCGCGGGGCGAATCATGACCGACACTGCCGCTCCAGCTGTCGCTGACACGGCTGTTGTCACTGACGCCGTTGTGCCTGACACGGCTCGCGAAACGATGCTGGCTGATCTCACAGCAGTCCTCGGCGATGCCATTGTCGGCTCTCACATCATTCCCGGGCGTGACCTGTGGGTGCGCGTTGCTAACGAATCGTGGGTGGCTGCAGGCCGGGCCGCTCGTGACGTTTTGGGATGTACGTTTTTCAGTTTCTTGTCGGGCCTCGATTGGATGCCGTCACCATTTGGCAAGAGTGAAGACGACCCCACCGCCGAGCCAGTGGTGCGCGACCTCACCATCAAGCAGGGTTACGCCGGCGGCGAATCACGCATGCAAGTGTTTGCCCGCCTGGTCAATCCAGATACCAAAATCGCCATCACGATAAAGGCCGATGTCGCCGACGACGATCCCCGCATTGGTAGTTGGGTGCCGACGTTCGCCGGCGCCAACTGGCACGAGCGCGAGTGCTGGGAAATGTACGGCATCGTCTTTAACGGTCACGGCGATCTTCGCAAGCTCTACCTCCCGGGCGACTTCGAGGGCTTCCCCCTGCGTAAAGATTTCCCACTCGTGGCCCGCATCGTAAAGCCATGGCCCGGCCTGGTCGATGTCGAGCCTATGCCCGGCGGCGGAGCCGATGAGGAGGAGTCGGAATGACCGCAGCAGTCTCTGACCGTCAAGCTCTCAGCTACATCGGTGGTCAAGCCGCCGACGCCCGTGTCAACGTCGAAATCCAAACCGACGATGGCATGTACCTCAACATTGGGCCCCAGCACCCTGCCACTCACGGCACATTGCGCATCATTGCCCGCCTCGATGGCGAGCAGGTGATCTCGGCTGATCCAGTGCCTGGCTACATGCATCGCGGCTACGAGAAGCTCACCGAGGTGCGCACTTATCCGCAGGTTACCACGCTGGTCAACCGCATCGACTGGCTGGGCAGCTTCGCCAACGAAGTGCCGTTTATCTTGGCCGCTGAGCAACTTATGGGCGTCGAAGCGCCACCGCGCGCCCAGATGATTCGCACGATCCTGTTTGAGCTCAGCCGCATTGGCAACATCATCCTGTTCTTAGGCGACATGGGCGTGCAGCTCGGTGCCCTCACGCCGGTGTTCTACGCCTTCCGTGATCGTGAGCACGTACTCAACCAAATCGAATCGGCCACCGGTGGACGTTTCCACCCTAACTACGACCGCATCGGCGGCCTCAAAGACGACCTGCCCAAGGGCTGGCTGGCCGAGACGGCCGCCACCATGGTCAAGGTTCGCCAATTTTGCGACCAGCTCGACGACCTCCTCGTGGGCAACACCATCTTTCAGAAGCGTTGCCGCGGCGTTGGCATCATCCCGCCAGATGTGGCCATGGCATACGGCATGACGGGTGCCAACTTGCGGGCGTCGGGCGTCGATTGGGATCTCCGTCGTGACGCCGAATCTCCGCTCATGTGGAACAAAGCCGACTGGAACGTCATTACTCATCCCGACGGTGATTCGTTTTCGCGGTACTGGGTGCGCCTTCAAGAGGTACGTGAGTCGGCAAAAATTGTCGAGCAACTGTGCGGCCAAGTGCCTGCTGGGCCCATCATGGCCAAGGTGCCCCGCATCATCAAAGTGCCAGAAGGCGAAGCCTACGTGGGTACCGAAAACCCACTCGGCGAGATGGGCTATTATGTGGTGTCAAAGGGCGACCTCGGCCCGTTCCGGGTGAAGATTCGCACGCCAAGTTTCAATAACATTTCCATTGCGCCGTGGATTTTGCGGGGCGTGTATGTGCCCGACATCATCACGATTTTGGCATCGTTGTATTTCATCCTTGGAGACATCGATAGATGAACGCGCTCCTCGCATCGATCCCATATTGGGGCCAAAGTCTCATCAAAGTTGTCGCCGTCCTCAGCATCGTGCCGGTGGCGTCACTGGTGTTTGTGTACGTCTATCTGTTCAAGATGATGGCGCACATGCAAAGCCGATTAGGCCCCATGGAAGCTGGCCCTCATGGGGTATTCCAGCTTTTGGCCGAGGCGGGCAAGTTCCTCCAGAAGGAAGACATCCATCCCGATGGCGCCGACAAGTGGGTCTTCATAGCGGCTCCGTTCATTGTCTTGATGAGCACCTTCTTGTTGTTCTTGGTTATTCCTGGCGGGCCCGATCTCGTCATCACCAATTTCGATACCGGAATTTTCTTCGCACTCGCTGTGTCGAGCTTGTCGGTCATTGGTGTGCTCATGGCCGGTTGGGCCTCTGCCAACAAGTACGCATTGCTGGGTGGTCTGCGGGCTGCTGGTCAGCTGGTGGCGTACGAATTGCCAATGGTGCTCGCCGTCGTGGGCGTGGTCATCCAGGCCGGCACCATGTCGATGCAAGGCATCATATTCAAGCAAGCCAACGACAAAATATTCGGCCTCACGGCGATTGGTAACCCATACATCCTGACCCAGTTTGTGGGGTTCCTGATCTTCCTGATTTCCGCGCAAGCCGAGTTGACGCAAACGCCGTTCGACATGCCGGTGGCCGAATCTGAACTCGTGGCTGGTTACATGGTCGAGTACACCGGCTTCCGGTTCCTGTTCTTCTTCATGGCCGAATTTGGTACCGCGTTTGGCTTCAGCGCCATCATCTCGATCTTGTTCCTGGGCGGATGGACAGTGCCATTCATCGACGCCACCAACAACATCATGAACTGGGTTGGACCGGCAGTGCTGTTTGGGAAGATCATGGTGGTGTCGTTCCTCATCTTCTGGGTACGGTTTAGCTATCCCCGTTTGCGTGAAGATCAACTGCAAAAGTTTGCGTGGAAGGTGCTCATCCCGGTGGCACTGGCCAACATCGTTGTCACATCAATTCTGAAGGTGGCCTTCTAATGCCCGCCAAGCCACAAATGCCCGGCCTCCTCAAAGGCCTCGGCGTCACGTTCAAAACCATGCTCAAGCCAGCCGTCACCGTGCAGTACCCGCACGTGAAGGAAGAAGTGCCCACCCGGGCTCGTGGCGTCATTGCCCTCAAAGAAGAAAACTGCACAGTGTGCATGTTGTGCGCCCGGTCGTGCCCCGACTGGTGCATCTACATCGAAGGCCACAAATACAAAGCGCCACCGCGTCGCGAAGGCGGCAAAGAGCGCACCGTGTCTGGTCTTGATCGCTTCGACATCGATTACGCGCTGTGTATGTACTGCGGCATCTGTGTCGAGGTGTGCCCCTTTGATGCACTCTTTTGGAGCCCCGAATACGAATATTCCGAGCCCCGCATTGCCGACCTCTTGCACGACAAAGACCGCCTTGGCGTCTGGATGGACACTGTCCCCGGGCCCCAGGCGTACGAAGTTGGCAATGAGATCAAGGTCAAGAAGAAGTAACGATGGTTGCTCAAAACATTGCCTTCGGCATCATGGCCGCGCTCATGGCATTCTGCGCTATTCGCGTTGTCACCACTGACAACCTTGTGCGCGCCGCTCTGTTTCTCGTGGGCGTGCTGGCTGGTGTGGCTGGCATCTACATCCTGCTCGCGGCGGAGTTTGTGGCCGCGGTGCAAATCATTGTGTACATCGGTGCCGTGGTCGTGTTGTTCCTTTTCGGCATCATGCTCACCAAGGCTCAGATCGGCAAAGCCGCGCATCTCACCGGCGACAAATGGCCGATCGGTCTGTGCATCGCTGTCGTCATGGCCGGCACCCTCGGTTACGTTTTGTTGAAAGCCTTTGGCAACCAAAAGGTCGATGAGGGCCGTACGATCGGCACCAGCGCACTGGTCTCTGACTCGATTTTCGGCACGTACCTCATCCCGTTCGAAGTCATCTCGATCTTGCTGCTGGCCGCCCTTATCGGCGCCATTGTTTTGGCGAAGAAGGACTGACCGATGCCGATTAACGCTTTCCTCCTCCTCGCCGCCTTCCTGTTTTGTACCGGCCTATACGGCGTGCTGGCACGTCGCAACGCAGTGCTCGTACTCATGAGTGTCGAACTCATTCTCAACGCCGTCAACATCAACCTGGTCGCCTTTGGCACCCGCTTCAAAGGCGACATGACCGGTCAGGTGTTCGCGCTGTTTGTTATTGCTATTGCCGCGGCCGAAGTCGGAGTCGGCTTGGCCATCGTGCTTCTTATCCATCGCAACAAGTCGAGCATCAACGTTGATGAACTCGACTCGATGAAGGGTTAACCCCGTGTTGAATCATGCGTGGATCATCCCGCTTATCCCTGCCATTTCGTTCTTCCTGATAATCGGATTCGGCAAAAAACTGCCGATGAAGGGGAGCGAAATCGGGCTGGCGTCGATCTTCACATCGCTGTTGTTGTCGATCATCACCGCGGTGCAATGGATCCATCACACCAACGCCGCGGCCACCGGCGAGGCCTCTGCCGGCGAAGGCGGAGCGGCTCATGAAGCGGTCGTCAAGCCAGTCATCAAAGTGTTCACGTGGTGGTCCAATGGTGGCATCAAGTTTGGGTGGGGCAGCCATATCGACGGGCTCGCCGTCGCCCTGTTGGTGGTCGTCACCATCATCTCGAGTTGCGTGCATGTGTTCAGCCTGGAGTACCTGCGAGGCGATCGTCGCTACACGCACTACTTCGCCGCGCTGAGCCTTTTCACGGCCGGCATGCTCAATCTAGTGGTCGCCGAAAATACCATCCAGTTGTTGCTCGGCTGGGAAATCATGGGGCTGTGTTCGTTCATGCTCATTGGGCACTGGTGGGAAGAAGAGGCCAACAGCCGCGCTGCCCTGAAGGCATTTTTCACCACACGCACCGGCGATATCGGCTTGTTAGTTGGCATCTCGATCGTGTACTTCGCCACCAACAGTTTCTCGATCGAAACCATCAACCAAAAGGTGATGGACGGTGGCCCGAGCCATCTGATGTTGCTCATAGGTGCCACCGCGCTGTTCATTGCGGTGATTGGCAAATCGGGCCAATTCCCCTTGCACACGTGGCTGCCTGACGCTATGGCCGGCCCGACGCCCGTCTCCGCGCTCATCCATGCTGCGACCATGGTTGTGGCCGGTGTGTATCTCGTGGCTCGTTTGTACCCCGTGTTCGTGAGCGGTTTCTCGATCGGCACCAACACCACAATCGGCGGCCTCAATCCAATGGCGCTCATCGGCGGCATCACGATTTTGATCGCCGCCGCGCTGGCCTTCGTGCAAAACGACATCAAGAAAGTGTTGGCTTATTCGACTGTGAGCCAGCTCGGCTACATGATCATGGGCCTCGGCGTGGGCGCGTGGACGCCGGCCGTTTTCCACATCTTCACCCACGCATTCTTCAAGGCGCTGCTGTTCCTTGGCGCTGGCTCGGTGGCGCACTCGGGGTCGCATCACAGCTTCGACATGAAGGAATCGATGGGCGGCTTGCGCAAGCACATGCCGATCACGTTCATCACGTTCTGTATCGGCACTCTGGCGCTGGCCGGTATCTTCCCGTTCGCTGGCTTCTTCTCAAAGGACGAAATCCTGGCGTATGCCGGGCATCACGGCTACAAGTCGTTCATGTACATCGGGCTTATTGGTGCGTTCATGACTGCGGCCTACATGACCCGCTGCGTGTGGCTCACGTTCTTCGGTGAATACCGCGGCGGCGCGCACGCCGAGCATCACCAGCACGACACGCATGCCGGGCCGCACGAATCGCCCCGACTGATTACTGTGCCGCTCATCGTGTTGGCCGTGCTAGCTGTTGTCGCTGGGTTCCTCAACGCTGCCCCGTTCAAGATCGAAAAATTTACGGAGTGGGTGCAACCTCGCATCGCATTTCCTGAGATCAGCACTCCCGCCTTTTCGTGGGCTGATGCCGGAGTGTCGCTCGCCCTTGCCGCGGCGGGCATCCTGATCGCCTTTGCGTTGTGGAGCAAAGACCTCGGCCCGTTGCGAGGGCTTACCAAGCGCAACAAGCTGGCCCACGCCGGCTACAAATTCTTGTGGAATAAGTACTACCTCGACCACCTATACGAAGGCGTCATCGTGGCAGGCATCTCGGGCCCTGTCGCCAAAGCCGCTTACTGGGTCAACCAGAAAATCATCGACGGTGCGGTGAATGGCGTTGGCATATCGGCTCGTGAAGCCGGCAAATGGGTCTACACCAACATCGACCAGAAGATCGTCGACGGTGCCGTCAATGGTGCTGGCGTTGTCGCCTCGGAAACAGGCGGGCTTCTTCGTGGTTTGCAATCCGGCAAAGTGCAGCAGTACGGCGCGTTGCTGTTTGGGTCCTCGGCCATTATCGGCCTCATATTCGTGATCGTTATCAAGTAAGGGGTTGGAGCGATGAATAGCTTCGATCAATGGGCTTTGAGCCTTGCCGTTTTCGTCCCAGTGCTTGGCGCACTGGTGATGATGTTTGTTATCCCGAAGGAGGATGAGCAGGCCAACAAAGTCGTTGCCCTCTTCACCTCACTGGTGGCGCTGGGCGTTGGCATCTACGTGATGGTCAAGTTTGATTACGACAAGTCGAGCACGATGCAATTCGCCGTCGACAAACCGTGGATCAACATCATTCATAGCCATTTCAACATCGGCATCGATGGCATCAGCTTGCCGATGTTCATGCTGAGTCTCATCGTGATTCCGTTGTGCATCATCTACTCGTGGAACCACATTCCCGAGCCGGGCAACGCCAAGGCGTTCCTCATCTTGATGCTTATTCTCGAGACCGGCATGTCGGGCACGTTCATTGCGCGAGATCTGATCTTGTTCTTCGTGTTCTTCGAAATCGTGCTGTTGCCGATGTACTTCATGATTGGCGTATGGGGCGGCGAAAATCGCCAGTATGCGTCCACGAAGTTTTTCTTGTACACGCTGTTTGGCTCGGCGCTCATGCTGTTGAGTTTCCTGGCGCTGTTCTTCAAGGGCAACGCCACCAGCTTCGCCATGAGCGACCTGGCTGCCGCGGCGCACAACATTCCTCACGGCACGCAGTTGCTCATTTTCGGCGG
>JAYWAI010000343.1:0-1558 GCA_043782545.1 Acidimicrobiia bacterium | reverse complement strand
ACCCACACCCGCAACACTCGCCGTTGCGGTTGATGTGCCAACCGGCCCAGACGACGACACCTGCCGATCAGCAACCGACAACGACACCGCCCCAGAACCCGTGCTCAACACATCGGCACGCTCAAACAAACCCGTGCCCGGCGTAAAAGACACCGAACCCCCAACACCCCACACCGCCACCACCAACCGATAGCCACCCGAAGCCGTCGCCGACGGCGCCAACTGCGCCACACCAGACGGCGACACCCCAACCGCCGACGCAAACACATAACTCGCAGGCTCACCCGCAGTCATTGACACCGTTGTCGGATTGGCGTTCAGGCGCACAAGCCACACCATAAAATCTCTTGCGGCCGGGTTACCCCCATTTTGCTCGACTCCCGGGGCCATCAAGATTTACGACCGGCACGTCGAGTAATTCGGCCAACTCTGCCATTCCTCGCAGTGTCCCCTTGTCGTCTCCCCATGCCCGGTTTTTCATTCGGCTCACGGCGAACATGGAAACAGAGCGACCATCTAACAAGCACAGTTTGGCGGCCATAGCGGCACCCGAGCTGTTTGGCGCAACTACTTTGGTCACGAGGTCCCGACCGACATCCGTCGTAGAAAAGACGTTGACGACGCGGACGCGATCGGCTGAGACCTCTACCCGGGAAGTGAGTATTCGCCAAAGCACCCACAGCGGAAACGAGCAAAGCAACAAGCAGAAAATCGAAACCGCACTGTTCGCGATCCCCTCGAACGCATGCCGCCGAAAAACCGGAAAGAGCGGAATGACTGAACCTTCCACGGCTGCGATCGCATAACCCGCGCGGCTAGCGACCGACCGCCGAACAACAATCACTTGCTGTACCCGGGGCAAATTACGGCACAAACGACGTCACCCGAACTCAATATTGCGCCCGGCAACTTGGGCATACCCGCCAAATATGCGGGTGCGGCAACAAGAGAAACTGCCGCCCACGAAGTAACGGCATCGAAGCCAATCGTCTTCCAAGTCCCGTTCCCAAACCCGTGGCTATACACCGTCGCTGCCGATCTCGCTCCGAAGCCCAAGCCGACCACCACGCCGCAGGCCAAAAGGTTGCCAAAAATGCAAGTCCCAACTGCTGCCAAGTACGTGATCGTTCGCCAATTTCTCTTGACGACGTTCACTACCTTTTTAGCGACACCGTCCCCAGGGAAGCTCCACCCGCCTTGGAGAACTTTCAACTCGTCGCACGCCCGTTTGTCACCAGCCTTACATTTTGGCGTAGCCGCCTTGATCTTGCTCGCCTGTTGTATCCCACCGCCGCCACCACCACCGCCTGACAGACCGCTCAGATCATTGTCATTCACCGGGTCTGTCACGTAGACGTAGTCGTTGGCGGTGCCGCCTTCGACCGGGTCGACCTGGAGGAAACAGCCAGTCGCCGGGTTATACACACGAGCACCCATCTCCGTCAACGGCACTAGCCCGGTTTCGTGCTCATCCAACTTGTAATGCGAACCAACCCAACCCGAATCAACATTGCCTTTCACATTGTCAGGCAAACCACTAAGCGGCTGCCCGAACGGG
>JAYWAI010000342.1:0-4203 GCA_043782545.1 Acidimicrobiia bacterium | reverse complement strand
CCACACCCGGCACGGGCCGGCCCACCGACGCCAAAATGTGCGGCTTGGTGGCGGCTACCACCTCGTGATCGTGCATCGTCAAACCAGTCACGGGGCTGCCTTCAGTTTGCCCGAACAGGTTCACAAATTTCACACCCGGAAGCGCCTTTATGGCCCGCGCGAGGGTGTCGGGATGGATCGGCGAGGCCCCGTATTGCAGCACTTTGAGCCCCGGCGAACTGAGTGCATCGGCGGCCAAAAGTACCTCGATCATCGTCGGCACGATCAGGGCATGCGTGACGCCGGCGCTCGACAACCCACGGTACGTATCCACATCAAATCGAGGCATCGGCATCATCGCCGCGCCACTACCCAGAGCCACAAAGAACGTGCCCAGCCCAGCAATGTGATGAAACGGCGAGGCCGACGCAAACACAGTGCCGGGCCCCAGGCCAACCAGCGCGGAGTTGACCCTCACTCGATGCACGAGGCGGCCCTGCGTGTAGCGCACGGCCTTCGGCACGCCGGTCGTACCCGACGTGTGCAAGATGGCCGCCGTGTGTTCTGGCCCAACTTCAACAACGAATTCGTTCGTCGACGGTTTGAGATCGGGCAAGATTTCCAACCGCAAACCAGCGCGTTGCGCCAACGCTTCACCCAACTCGGCAAATTGCGATTCGGCCACGATCACCTTCGCGTCGAGTGGCCCAACGCATGGGGCGAGCTCGCTCACCGTCAAACGGGGGCCGAGTGGAGCCAGTGCCCGATCCGTGCCCGCGCCGGCAATGGTGAGCGCGAACGCAGTTGCCGTGCAGGTGAGCAAGGCCACGATTGGTGTGCCTCGAGGTGCATCGATGGCGTCGAGGAAGTCGACGGCACTCGCCGCGTGGGCTACGAGGTCGCGACCCGACCACACACCAGATTCGGTGACCACAGCTGGGTCATCAGACCCCGCACGCGCCACGATCAGATCAAGCCAAATGGCCACCTAGCGATACCACGCCTTGGGCACGTGCGGGTCGATCGACAGGCCCGCGAAT
The DNA here is from genome assembly GCA_043782545.1 of Acidimicrobiia bacterium. Taxonomy (GTDB): domain Bacteria; phylum Actinomycetota; class Acidimicrobiia; order Acidimicrobiales; family JBBRKR01; genus JBBRKR01. The sequence goes on along the minus strand of JAYWAI010000342.1, from coordinate 3,184 downwards.
TTCGGCGCCCGCTTCTCGCGAAAGCTCTGCACTCCTTCGTTGAAATCAGGCCGCGATGTGAAATCAGCAACGGTGATCAAGGCGTTGAATCGGCTCTCTTCACTGCTGCGCTCCCAATCGGTGAGCACTTGTTGTTTGATGGCGGCAAGCGAACCGGGTGAACAATTCGCCGCCATGTCCTTGGCGTACGCCATCGTGGTAGTGAGCAAATCCTCTGGAGCACACACACGATTTACCAGCCCGAGTTGCTGCGCTTCGGCGGCATCTATGACCCGAGCCGACATCAATAAATCCATGGCCACGCCGGTGCCCACGAGGCGCGGCAGCATCCACGAAATTGAATTTTCGGCCGGTAGCCCACGGCGCGAAAACGCGGTGGTCATTTTGGCCGTGCTCGACGCGAATCGTAGGTCGCAACTAAGCATTTGAATGAACCCGATGCCTGCTGCGGCGCCGTTGACTGCGGCGATCACGGGTTTGGGAATCATGCGCGCCAAGGTCATTGGCCAACGCTTGTTAGCCGACATGGGAATACCTTTTGAGGATGCATCCGACAGCACTTTCATGTCGAGGCCAGGGCAAAACGATTTGCCGGCTCCCGTCACGACGATCACCCGAACGTCGGGGTTCTTGGACGCCTCGATGAGCGCACTGAAATACGCTTCTTCGAGATCGGCACACCAACCGTTGTGGCTGTCGGGCCGGTTCCAGGTGAGTAGCAATACGCCATCGGATAGGGCTTGTAGAACGGTATCTGTGCTCATGCTTGTGCTCCTACGCGACCCTTGGTAAGACGGACTGGCGAGTACACCATGACCACCTTGCTGTGTTGGTTATAGATCGTATTGCGGGTGGTTACGACGCCTCTATCGCCGCTGGATGCGGCCCGAGATTCGGTCACTTCGACGAGCACGCAGATAGTGTCGCCCACGTACACGGGGGCTTTGATGTCGAGCTCCATGTGCATGAACGCCAGGCCGGTGCCGTGGATGCTGCCACCCTGAATGACGAGTCCTTCTGCGTAGCAAAACGTCAACATGCCCGGCACCAAACGCCCGGTGTAGCCGTGGGCGGGGCCGAATCGTTCGTCCATAAACAGGGGCTCGTTAATACCGACCAGGCTCACAAAATTGATGAGATCGGTTTCGGTGATCGTGCGCGCCGAGCTACGAAATTGCAACCCCACTGGCATGTCTTGCCAACCCCGGCCGTGCACCAATTCCGGCACCGAGGCCGGGTCGAAGTTGTCGAGCTGCTCAGAATTCACAGTGCAATCATATAACCTATTGCATCTATGGCCGGGGGTCGAACAGTGCATCGAATCGCGGCCATCTAGTGGACCCTCGGTCCCCTCACGACGCCGAAGATTATCGGGCCATTGTGCGCGATTTTTTGACGCAGTATTTGCCTGTCGGCTGGCAAGGCATCGGCGCGCTGAGTGATGCAGCCGGCATCACGTTCATGCAGGCGTGGCGGCGCACGCTGTTCGAAAACGGCTTCATTGGCATTACGTGGCCCCGTGAATTTGGTGGCGGCGGGCGATCAAAACTGGATCAAGTGGTACTCGTGGAAGAGTTCGCCCGAGCAGGTGTACCGACCGGGGTCCCCAACGATACGTTCGGCATAAAGATGATCGGCAACACGCTGCTCAAGTGGGGCACCGACGACCAAAAGCGGTACTTCATCCCTCGAATATTGTCGGGCGAAATTGTCTGGTGCCAGGGCTATTCCGAGCCCGATGCCGGTAGCGATCTGGCTCGAATCGGCACGAAAGCCGCGCTCGACGGCGACGATTGGGTACTCAACGGTCAGAAGATTTGGACGTCGAATGCACACCTAGCCAATTGGATTTTTGTGCTGGCGCGCAGCGACCCCAATGCCCAACGACATCACGGAATCACCTTCCTGATGGTGCCGCTTGATCAGCCCGGTATCGACGTTCGCCCGATCGCCATGATGAGCGGCCAGACCGAATTCAACGAAGTCTTTTTCACCGACGCTCGCACCAGTTCTGACCACGTGTTGGGCGAAGTGCACGGCGGCTGGTCTGTGGCGATGACGTTGCTGAGTCATGAACGCGGCGAAGAGTCCGCCACAAATCCAGTGATGTTTCGTCAAGAATTTGATCGCCTGGTGGCCATGGCGCATGCGCGCGGCAGGCTGAGTGATCCGGTGATTCGTCAACGCATCGCCGACTGCTACACCCGCGTGGAAACCATGCGCTACTTGGGTTTGCGCATCCTCACGAGCTACGTGCGCGATGGGCAACTGGGGCCTGAGGCGTCGGTGTCGAAGTTGTATTGGAGCGAATACCACCGCCGGGTGACGGCATTGGCGATCGACATCATGGGTGCTGATGCCCTCGTCACACACGGCCGAATGCCACCTCGGGCCTACCGCACCGATGACCCTGGCGCTCCCAATTCGCAAGCCTCATGGATGGGCGCAATGTACAACTCAATCGCCGGCACGATCTACGCCGGCACATCGCAAGTGCAACGAAACATCTTGGGCGAAACCGTGCTGGGCCTCCCCAAAGAACCTCAACCCACAAAGGCAACATGATGGCTGGACCGCTCACGGGCATACGGGTACTCGACTTCACCGGCCTAGGCCCTGGCCCGTACGCGGCGATGTTGTTGGGCGATCAAGGAGCCGATGTGGTGCGCATCGAACGGCCAGGGTCTGGCCGATTTCGTGAGCCACACAAATTCATCCCACATCGCAGCCGACGATCTATCGTGATCGATCTCACCCACGCGGCCGGCATCGAGTTGGCGTTACGCATGATCGCCGAAGCCGACGTACTCATGGAGGGCAATCGCCCCGGCGTGATGGAGAAATTGGGTCTCGGACCCGACGTATGCGCGGCCCGAAATCAGCGCCTGATTTACGCCCGTATGACCGGTTGGGGTCAAGACGGCCCGATGGCCCAAGACGCCGGACATGACGTCAACTATCTTGCGATGGTCGGCGCGCTCGACCGTTTTCGGCGGGTCGGCGACCGGCCGTTGTTCCCACTCAACTTTGTGGCCGACTACGGCGGCGGTGGCGCGATCATGGCTTTCGGCATCACGACTGCCTTGTTTGAAAGATCGATTTCTGGCCTGGGCCAAGTGATCGATGCCGCCATGATCGACGGAGTTGCCGGCCAGATGGCACTGCCGCTTGCGCACCGGGCCAT
>JAYWAI010000341.1:0-11135 GCA_043782545.1 Acidimicrobiia bacterium | reverse complement strand
ACACCGTGAAAGCTCTACTCACAACCGTTGCTGACGGAGCGCGATGCAGCCTCGCAACGCAGCACCAGACCGTCATCGAGAGCCTGTTGGCATTGCCGATGTCGATGCGCCACGTGGCGTCTGGAAATAGCGATATCAGAAAACTCGACGGGTCGGCGCGAGTTGGACCCTTTGTCATTGCCGAGATGGTCAGTATTGACCCGGTAGAGCTCGACATCATCTTCGCTTCAAAACAGCCCGATTGGACCTATGGACCACACGACAGCGGCAAGACACCGGTGGAGCTAGCTACAGATCACCGTGCCTAGTGACCCGAGACGGCGGCGCCCGTGACCCATGTTTGACGATGCCTGTAGGTGGGTATCAGAACCGCATGTGCTCAGGCCGTGGGCACCCGGCCGCGAGTAACGTACGGGTATTCGAAGCCAAAACGACGAGTAATTCTGACAATCGGTTTTGGCCGCCAACGAGAGGAACAACACTATGGATCCGCACGACAACAACGCATTCTCCGTTGAGGTAAATAGCGACGGCATTTTGGTCGTCCACGGCGACATCGACATGGCAGGAGGCCCAGTGCTCGAGGCGTCGATTCTCGAGCGTGAAGCGTCTTGTCCGATTGTGATCGACCTCGCCGACGTGTCGTTCATCGATTCGTCGGGGCTGCGCAGCCTGCTGGGCGCGAGCCGCCGAGCGGAATCGCGAGACGCAGTCGTGACCCTACGTCGTGTCGGGCCCGAGGTGATGCGGCTTCTGGAGATCACGGGCACCACAGATCTCTTTGCGATCGACGCCCGATGACGCCGCTCACACCGAATCGGCTGGGACCCGTAACGATCACACTTCCCGCCGAACCCACGTTGTCGCGAATTGTCCGTTTGGCGGCGTCAGGCATGGCCTCGATGGCGCAGTTCAGTGTGGATGAAATCGAAGACATTCGCATCGCCGTCAGCGAGGTACTGATTGCCCTTATCGAGCACGGTGAGAGCGGTGACGTCGAGCTCCGCCTGAGTGTCGACAACGGTAAGTTTCGGATCGATGGGTCGACTGCCGTGTCTGAGTTCAACCTTGACCATCCGGATCTTGCGTTGTGCCGCACAGTTCTTGACGGCGTTGGAGCGACGCACGGCATTGAGCTGAGCCCGGAGGGGCGTGCGTCTATTTGGGCCATGGTGAGTTCGTCCACGACCGGGGAGTGATTAGGTGCTCGGAGCGATTGATGAAGCACTATTGGCCACGCTGCTTGAGACAAATCACAAATCACGTGATGCCTCTGTGCGAGCCAGAATCGCCGAAGTAGCCGATTGGTTGGCAGTGCGGAGTGCTCGGCGATTTTCGGATCGAGGCGAACCGTTCGACGATCTGTTACAAGTTGCCCGTATCGGCTTGCTCAAGGCGATTGATCGATTTGACCCGGCTCAGGGTGTGCCCTTCGGCGCGTACGCCACGCCAACGATCATTGGTGAAATCCGTCGCTATTTTCGCGATCACACCTGGAGCGTGCACGTGCCGCGTCGGGCCAAGGATCTCAGGCCGGCTGTGAACGGTGCCGTCCAAGATCTGTGGAACGAGCTGGGTCGTTCTCCCCAAGTGCGTGAAATTGCGGCGCGGTTGTCCACGAGTGAAGACGTCGTCATCGAGGTACTCGAAGCAAACGAGGTCTACCGAGCTAGGTCTCTGGATTCGGCATCCACGGCGATGTCGTCGGCAGTTACCGCGGCAGATGACGATGCGACGGTGGATCGCGAGTTGGTGCGCCACCTGCTTGATGATCTCGCCCCGAGGGAGCGACGAATTGTTCAGCTCAGATTTTTCACCGAGATGAGCCAGGCACAAATAGCGGAGGAAATTGGAATCAGCCAGGTGCATGTCGGCCGTCTTCTCGAGGCGACGCTTGCTCAGCTACGAATAAGGTTGGCGGATTGATCGGGATGGTTTGGATTGGTAACGAGTTGGGTACTCAAGACGTTGTGGGCACCTCGTGGTAGTCACTCTTTCGGCCAATCCCGCAGATGCGCGCGCGGCGCGTCAGGCCATTCTCAAAGATCCCGCGATTTCTGGATTGCCAGAAAAACTCGTCGCTGACGTGATGCTGGTTCTGTCCGAGTTGGCTTCAAACGCCATTGCGTCATCCCCGGCGAACTCAACCATTCTGCTCGATTGGTGGCGAGATGGGAATCGTTTGTGGCTCCAAGTGGGCAATCAGGGCCACCTTACCGGCGCGATGAAAACCGAAATGCCGGATGCGTTGCGAGCGCGGGGGCGTGGCCTGGCCATCTCGCGCCTTTTGGCCTCGGAGCTTTCGATTCGCACCGAGGTCGGCACCGTGACTGTGTGCGCTGCCTTCGATATCTGTGCCTAACCCACTTCTGGTTCGTTGTAGCAGTAGCGAGGTCTGCGTCGGCGGCGCTGAGTCCGCCCGATAATCGGGAGCAGTCTGGGGTGAATCTGCCCCCGATCATCTGGGGTTTCTGGCGCTGTGCGCGCTGCACATCGGTACCCCGCGATGAGCGACGTCAAACATCGAACTCGGTCAACGTCCGAGAAGTTCGCCGAGCAGTTCGTCCGTGTCAATGGAGGCCACGCACACCGACGTGTCGGCCGCGCCGTAGTACAAATCGAGCTGGCTGCCACGCTGTATTGCGCCAGCCGGAAACACAACATTGGCGACGTCGCCAACGCGCTCATACTGTTCGGATGGCGACAACAAGTGACGATCGAGCCGGGCGCGAACGATGTGCGGCTCGTCGAGATCCAGCAATGCCGCCCCGACTCGATAAATCGGGCCGGCCATGGTTACTCGGACTCCATGATAAATCTGGAGCCATCCTTCTGGCGTCTCGATAGGCGGCGGGCCGATGCCAATGCGCGCCGCATCCCACCAGCCCGCACCGCGGGTGTGCAAGACCTGTTCAGGTTGACGCCAGCTTTCCATGTCGTCGTTTGAGCGCGACATCCAGATGTCCATCGAGTTGATCGACGCCACGGCGGGACGATGTAACAGCAGCCACTCGCCGTTGACACGTCGGGGGAACACGGCGGCGTTTTTGTCTTCGGGCGTCAAAACGACATTGCCACGGTCAAAGGTGTGGAAATCTTTTGTCGTGGTCAGGTAGACCGACGGTCCAGTGCCTCCATAGGCAGTGCACGTGATGACATATCGATCGAGTTCGGCTACGAACGACACCCGGGCGTCTTCGAAACCCCATTCGCAATGAATATCGTCTGGGTCCGGTGCCAGCATGGGGCTTGGGTCGAAGGTCCAGTCTGTGCGGCCGTCGGCTGATCGAGCCAGGTAGATGGCAGAAAGCCCGCGGTGGTCTTCAACGCGCAGGAGCAGCGCAGTTTTCCCGTCGGGAAGTAACACCGCCCCGGGGTTGAATACCGAGTGCGCCGGGAACGGCAAATGATGCGCCTCGATGAGTGGATTGTTGGGGTAGCGATTGAACTCAAGCAACACGATCCACCGTCCCTCTACTGAACACCGACACTAGATCGCCACCGGCAATGGTGCTGCCTCGGGCCGCCGCGTTGAGCGAATACCAGCTGTGAGCGGCACGATGCATGGCCAGCGTGGATTCTGCGCCGCAATTGAGATTCGGGCCCGTGAGGCCCAACGCGTCGCAGCAGCGGCCAGATGCGGCGTCGGCCAGAGGAATTCCAAGCCGGTTGGCGCCCAGGAACCAGGCCCACGCCCGGTCGGCGAAGGCAAGCTGCCCCGGGTCTCCAGTGACCGACCAATGGGCCCCCGCCGCGTCGATCAGGGCCACGACTTCCAGAGGTTGTTCGTCGCCGGACGAATCGATGTTTTCGTCAGGGCCTAGGCCAAGGTGACCCGTTACTCGGAGATACTCCGTCGACGTCGAGCTCAGATTTTGAAGCCATTCGACGGCGGCTAAACCGCGCTCGGTCATGGTCGAATCCCCGACCGCGGCACCAACCCGTACCAGCACCTCGGCGATACGAGCGTTGTCGTAGGTGAGTCGTGGCTCCAGCCATGGCCAGTCCTTGTTGTCGGGCCAGGTGAAGGCGTCGAGTCGCTCGTAGCCGTCATAGAGGGCGTTGGTCATGTAGCCACCACGGTGAGCGGCAACGACTCCGAGCAGTGCGTAGACAACGGTTCGTAGCGCTGGGTCGTTGATTGCTGCATCGGCTGTTCGCTCGAAAAGTCCTGAGATATCCGGGGCGCAAGACGGATCGGTGGCAATCAACTCACCCAAGCCCCACGCGGCACGACCAACATGGTCGCCGCCGTGCGGTTCGTCGAGCCATTGTCGATCCCATGACATGAAGTTGCGCATTTGCCCTTCGCCACTCAATTCTGCCGATCGAAGAAAACTCAGCATCCGGGCAGTCACGGTAGACCAATGATCGGGATCGTGGCCCCGGCCGACTCGAAGCGACAACCGCGCTGAGATCGGCAGCATACGGCCAGCATCATCGACGCAATATCCTTCCTCGTGGCGCGGCACCGCGTGGTATGCATGTTGCAGGATTGCGGTGTCATCGCACAGCACGCGAAGGTGGCGATTGCCGATGCGTTGTGCCGCTGAAATGTCGTGGAGCGCGTGCGAGACAGGTGCCGGCCGAGAAAAGGCAAGGTTGGCACGATGATGCATGACAGCCTGTTGCAGCAGGTTTGACGTGCGGCGTCCAATAGCTGGCCACGACATGGCGGCACCGATTTGTTGCGCGGCGCGGCGCGCGTTGGCTCGAGCGCCCCTGTCATCGAGCATCTCGGCCACCGCTATCCCAAAGGCAACCGAGTCCTTAAATGGCGTCATGACGCCGGCCCCGCAGCTGAGCATGTCGAGCGCGTATCGATAGGGCGTGGACACGACGGGACAGCCTGCTGCCAGTGCGAACGTCAGCGCTCCGGAAACGCTTTGTTCCTTGTTGTGATATGGAGTTAAGAACACGTCGGTGACCGCGAGCAGCTTGGCGATCTCGTCGATCGACATAAAACGATCCAGGATAATTACTTGTTCCTCAATACCAAGCTGGACGGCCAATTGTTTCAAAGTTCGTCGGTACGTCTCGCCGTGTTCTCGCACGACGCCAGGATGAGTTTGACCAGCGATTAAGTAACGGAAGTCGGGGTGCGCGATTGCGTAGCTGGCGATGGCTTCGATAGCTAGCTCGATGCCTTTGCCAGGTGAGAGAAGCCCAAACGTCGACGCCACCGTGGCGTCGTTGCTCAAATCAAAGTGGCTTCGGGCCGTCTCGTCGTCGATGTCGCGATACAGCTCCTCGGGGGCGCCGTGGGGCACAACGAACACGCGGTTTCGGGTGACGATTCTTTGATCGACAATGAGATCCCGGGCGGTGGTGGTAAAGACCGTCACACCTGCGGAATGTTCGCAGAGCTCCTTGAGGACGAAGTGCTGATTTGGAGAAAACGTGGTGAGCACCGTGTGCAACGTCACCATGTAGGGCACTTCCAACGCAGTTGTCAGGGCCAAAAGGTGATCGCCGTCCTCGCCACCGAGGATGCCAAATTCGTGCTCGATGAGTACGGCGTCGATGCCGTTGTGGTTGATCCAGCGGGCTGCATCTCGATACGAGCGCAAATCGTGGCGTGCGATGAAGGGGGCGGAGCCATCGGCGGATCTATCGATCCCGATGACGGTCACGTCCAGGCCAGAGCTCGTTAAAGCTCCTTCGACATCGGCGGTGAATGTGGCAATCCCGCAGCGAGTAGGCGGGTAGGTTCCAATAAGAGCGATGTGCAGCATGAGAGGTGGTACCCATTTATGACGGTTTTGAACCAAAAAAGACATATTCTTGGTGTGCCCGAAGCGCGAATTGGTTCTGCTGGTGGGGCTCGGTTCGGATGAACCGCATCAGTCAGACGAACCGCACCATGATCGCGGCGACGTCATCGTCGTTTGGTGCGCTCTCGTTGACCGTAGCTCGCGATTCGGCAACGACGGTATTCAACCGTTGCGACGAGGTGCCCGTGGTGGCGCTCGACGAAAATCGTTGAGCCAACAGATCAATATCGTCGACGATCGTGTGGCCGCGTCGCTCAATGAGCCCGTCGGTGTACATGAGGAGTGTGTCGCCAGGTTCGAAATCCGCTACGCCAATCGCCGCTCCACTGGTCGTTGTTCCTAACAGCGGCCGCCGGCCAGCCGTGAGAGTCTCTACGACGCCGGTGGCGCGTCGCACTAACGGGAAGGGGTGGCCTGCGCTGAGGTAACTTACGCGTTTTAGCGGGAGATCGAAGGCGACCACTTGGGCAGTGGCGTAGCTGCCCTGGCTACGCAAAATGGAGTCTGCCTGTTCGAAGACGGATGACAGCGGCGTGTTGGTGCGTACAAGTTGGCCAATGACGGCTTTGAGTTGAGCCATGGTGGCGACCGCCTCGCTGCCGTGGCCGCTGACATCGCCAATGACGGCGACGAGTTGACCGTCTGGCGCGACGACCGCGTCGTACCAGTCGCCGCCCATTCCCAAGGTCGACATGGCGGGCTCGTAGCGCACGGCGATGTCGAGTCCGGCGAATTCAGCCACGCTGGGCAGCAGAATTGACTGCAAGTGCACTATTAAGTCGTGTTCTTGTTCGTGCAGCGAGGCGCGGGTCAGTGTCTCGGACAGCGTCTGTTGCATCGTGGCGATCACCGATTCGACTGTGGACGACATGGCGACCTGCGTTTTCCATCCGAGAGCCAACACAGCGACCGCTGTTCGCTTGCGATCACGAATCGGGACACATACCAGGGCCGTCAGTCCATGAGACGTGATGGACTCGATGAGGGGTGCGTCGGCGAGGCCCGATGAGCCAGCGGCGATCGTGACCGTCGCGTCGCTCGTCACCGCCCGAAGGTGCGCGAGCTGATGGTCGGCAGGCACGTTCGCCGAAATCGCATCGAGGAACCCTCCGGTGTCGGTACCGGCGGGCGAGCCCCTCCCGATGAGCCACAGGTCGGCCACACTGGCGCCGACGACGTCCGACGCCATGGTGCGCACGACTGTGGCCACTTCATCGCTAGTTCGGGCGGCGGCGAGGCCTTGCGCGAATTCGTTGAGTTTGGCGGCGGCCAAGCGAACCAACTCTGTGCTGATGGTTCGTTCCAGGGCGCGAGCGGTGAGATCGGCAATCGTCGTGGCGGCCAATCGTTGGTCGGCGGTGATCGTTGGAACGCCGATCCACGCGAAACACATCGCCGCAAAGCACTCCCCGCTGTGCAACCTCAGGGGAATGCACAGCACCGATTGGATCCCGTTCTGGCTGGCCGCTTCGGCCACTTTCGGAAACCGGTCGGCAATTGCGATCTCGCCCTCGAGTGCAATTGCCTGGCCGCTGAGCACGCACGCCGACAACGGAAGCCCGCCGTCGAGAACTTGCAGAGCGAAGCGCTTGGCGAGATCCGGTGGTAGCGCGGCATCGTGGCGCACGGTAAGCCTGCGGTCATCGTCGAGCCGCCGAATTCCGACGCTCATGTGGGCGCCGTCCATAATCGCGCTGGCGGAGTTGAGCACTTCGTCCAGAATCGTTACCACGGCGGCCTTTTCGAGCATGCGTTCGCTCAGCCCAACGATCAGTTGGCTTCGCATCGCAGCCTGCCGGTTGACTTCCGACAGCAGGATGCGAACCATTGTTTGCCGTGCCAGATCGGCGACCCCATCCACGGCAGCCATCTGTTGTGAGGTTGGCTGGGTCGGCACTGCGATCACGATGGCCGCTTGTGGCACCTGTCGATCCACGAGCAGCGGGACAGCAACGAGTCCAGGCTTGTCGGTCGTTGCCGTGGATACCGTATTGCCGGTCGCCGACGCCGTTTGGGCCGCGCTCCACACTTCATGGGGCACGTTGTGCTCACCGCCATCGATCGCGGTGCGACGCACGAAATCAGGGTCGAAGGCAACGATGTGAACTGCCGTAGCGGGTAGAGCAGCGCGGAGGTGAACGTCGGTTGCGGTGGTGACGTCATCCATCGATCGTGCCACCGCCATGTCGCGCGCCGCCGCCGCCAACGCCGCGGTCGACGACAGGGAGCCGGCCAGGCGTGCCGCAAGACGGTGGGCTTTGATGAACGCAAACGCGGCACCGAAAGCAATGATGATGGTGCCGATCGCCAACAGAATTGCGGCGGTGCGGTTGGCGTGGAGCCCACGATCGACCATGACGGTGAGTTCCTCGCCACCGGCCGGAAACGTCGATTTTGTGCCGCCTGCCCCCGGTCCGCTCAATAGCACCGCACCTAGATAAAGCGAAACGGCCTCCCCGGATCGTTGCGCGGTGGCCTGGGCAACGAGGTCGTCGACGGCGATGCCGCTCGACACGTAGCCAATCACGGTTCGTGTGGGCCCACGAATTGGTTGGATCACGAAGATCCCAGGCCTGGCATTATTCACCAAGGAGATCGGCGAACTCAACGTGGGGTTGCCAGTGGCGTTGGAACGTTCGGCGGCAGTGCGGCGAGCGGTTTCGCTGGCGATATCGAAGCCAATAATTCCTTTGGTTTGGTCGTTGACTGGGTTGACGTACACGACGACCAGGTGCTGCGACCGGCTGGCGGAGGGAGTGAACCCGCCCTTGCCGTTTGTATCAGAAATAGTGAGGTTATTTCGTTTTTCAAATTCGAACCGATCGGCTTCCGGCACCACTACCGAATACGCGACAGCCCGAAACATCGAACCCGGGAGCACCTCGCCTGAAAACGCGTTGAACTCGGCTCGTGACACCTCGCCGTCGACCGCCATCGCCGACGCGCCGCGTAGAGATTCGATTGCGCGCTGAAAGGCACTCTTGAGTGCGTCGCCATCGATCGTTGCGGCCCGACGCTCGGCATCAGCGACGACCTGCTGGCTGTGACGCCACGTGAGCACAGTCCCGATTGTGCCGAGGGCCAAAATCGCGCCGACGACCGCCGCAACGGGGATCGAGGTATAGCGGCGTGCTGCCTCTGGGCGCATCAGGGTTGCGCTATGACGGTGATTGTGCCGTTCCACGAGGCGATGGCGCGGTCGCCGCCGAGCACTGGTTGTGTGTTCGTGAAATCCAGAGGCTTCGGCGTTATTGGCGTAACAACAGTGCCGGTCTGGCCGGTTTTGATTGTAAACGTAGCGGTCCAGTACGCGCTCAGATCAGGGCATCCCGGTGTATCGGGTCCGCATGACGCATACCACGCCTTGGTGTAAGAAAGGCAAGCCCCATTTACGTCATTGAGGTCGCCGTGGAACGGCGAACCGATGGCATATGTTTCGCTGAATCCGGGTCGTTTCAAAACCGAGAAGGCCGGGTTGTGGGACGGGTTCCCCGATGTGCAGTCGGCTGCATGGGGTACCGGCCACACTTGAGAACTGCCCGAACCGGTGATCACTGCTGTTGCAGGGTCGGGGAGAAGGTTGTGGCCGTTGGCATACATGTATTCAAGGTGCCAGGTGGCAGTCGCGGCAGCACCGCGAAATGCTTGGCCACGGTTGGGGACCTCGTAGCGCGCCGTGGCGGTGCCGTCGAAAATTATCTTGTACTCTCCGAATGATCCCGAGGTGTTCGTGGTGCTTGCGCCTGGTTGGACGGTGTTGGGGCGACTTGTTGTGGTGGAGCCTGGTTTGCCGGCAGGTCCGCGATTCCATTGATTGATCGTACCGATAACGATGATGACAATGATGCCGCCCCCAATGGTGATCCAAGTGGACACCTTCATTGGGTCGCCCGCTCGCGGATCGCTCGGATCGAGCGGCGCAGGAGATGTATCGCTCACTCGGGCACGATCGCACACTCGCCGCTCAAGTGTCAAGCGTCCCGGGTTTACCAGTGAATCGGCCGGGGGTTTGCATCAGGTCGTTTGAAGTCGTGAACGGACTACGCGATGCCGGTCCGGAAGGAATACACGCTTGAGTTGAAAGTCCAGGCTTGAGGGGTTGAGTCAGCTGTGATGGACGACTTCTAAGTTATTGCCGTCGGGGTCGCGCACAAACGCACCGAAGTAGCCGGGGTGGTATTCGGGCCAGACTCGTGGGGCATGAAGCGGCTCCGCGCCCGCCGCGACAGCGGCATCAAAGAAGGCAACGACGGCCTCACGGGTGGGGGCGAGGAACGCCAGGTGTGATTCCCGGAACCCAACGCCCGAGTCATGAGCGCCGATCCAAAATCGAGGTCGATCGACGCCGTATCCAATGGCGGTGCCGAAATCCATGATGCGACGGGCGCCGATTGGGGCCAAGGCAATGTCGTAAAACTTTGCGCTCGCCGCCACGTCGGAACATTGGATGGAAACATGATCGATCATGTGTAACTCCCCGGTGAGTGCCGAATGGTTGGCTAGCTAGCGAGAGCGGGTGACGGGAATCGAACCCGCATATTCAGCTTGGGAAGCTGATGTTCTGCCATTGAACTACACCCGCAAAACTGCCAAGATCCTAGCCGCCGATCTGCAGCGGTGGCCCAAATTCCGACACTGGCGCTTTCGGGTACGCGATTCGATCACCCGGTGCCCAGTTTCGTCCCACCCAAAATCCCCTGGGCCGGATAGTTTGCGGAAATGAGCGATGGCATAGACCAAAACGCCGAATACCCAGAGCCACCGCGGACTGGCGATGAGGCCAGAATGTTGATGACGTTCCTAGATCGGCAGCGGGCGACGCTGGCGTGGAAGTGTGGCGGGCTTGAAGCAGCGGCCATGCGGGTCACGCTCGGCCCATCGGCGATTACGCTCGGCGGGCTGTTGAAACATCTGGCCTATGCCGAAGGGAATTGGTTCGGTCGGTGGCTGCACGGCGCGGACCGTGACGCGCCGTTCGACTCGGTCGATTGGGAATCACACCCCGATTGGGAGTTTGAATCAGCGGCCCACAACACACCCGAGGAGCTCTTCGCGTTGTGGCGAGCCGCCGTGAAACTGTCACGGGAACGCGCTGCGTTGGCGCTCGCAAATGGCGACCTTGACCAAATCGCGAAACGAGTATGGCCTGACGGCACGGCACCGAGTTTTCGATACATCTTCATCACGATGATCGAGGAGTATGGCCGGCACGTCGGCCACGCCGACTTAATCCGCGAGTCAATCGACGGCCTCGTCGGCGAAGACGCTCCCCACTAGGCGGGTCAGCGCGAATGCCCCGGACGCCACCAAGCGACAAGCTCGCGGAGTACCAGAGGATGCGTGATTTCGCCAAAACCTCCG
>JAYWAI010000340.1:0-11179 GCA_043782545.1 Acidimicrobiia bacterium | reverse complement strand
TTCAGCTTTTTGAGATGCAACGAGTTCGGCAGCGGGCTTAACGCCAGGTCGATATCAGTGCACTTGTTGAGCTCGTGACGCACGACGCCGTTCATCTCGCCCCACGTGCCGCCACCGTCAGTGCCGAGCCACAAGTCAGGTTCGTCCAGATCACGGAACAACAAAAATTGGCGCACATTCCACGCCTCGTCGAGTCGTATCACGTACTGCACCTTGTGGGTATCGACAAATCCTTCCGCGATATACCCGCCGTTTTCGAAGCGTACTGTGGCAGTCTCGCTGGCTGTGCCGTCGGTAGTTTCCCAACGGCGGACGTAGTCGACTCTGCTTGGATCCACGCCCACAGGTTAGTTAGCGCCCCGCCGCACCAGGGTCTTGATCAGTGAGCCGTTGCGCGAAATACACTGGGATAATCGACAGCACTATCACCATGACCGCCACGACGTTGACGACCGGTGCTTGCTTGGGGCGTGACAGATTGTCCAAAATCCATTGAGGCAGTGTCCTTGTGCCGGCTCCCGAGGTAAACGTGGTCACCACGATTTCGTCGAAACTCAACGCAAAACTGAGCAAGCCTCCAGCCAGCAGTGCGGAACGAATGAGCGGGAACGTGACGTAGCGAAACGTCTGCACTCCGCTCGCCCCGAGATCGGACGAGGCTTCTTCCAACGATGGTTGCATGCGTTTGAGCCGGGCAGTCAGGTTGTTGTAGACGATGACGATGCAGAACGTGGCGTGGGCCACCACGATGGTGGTAACTCCGAAATCGAGCCCGATCCGACGGAAGGCTTGGTTCAAAGCGAGACCGGTCACGATGCCCGGCAGAGCAATGGGCAAGACCACCAACAAGCTCAGCGTGCTACGTCCAAAAAATGCAAAGCGATGCACAGCGAACGCGGCCAGCGAGCCCAACAGGAGTGCCACGAGCGTGGCAAATAGAGCAACTTTGAGCGACGTGAAAAGCGACTCGCGCAGGGCGTCGATCTTGATGGCATTCCAGATTTTGACGGTGAAACCTGGCCAGCGCATAACACGCCGCCACCATTGCAAGCTCCACACTTTGGGTGGCCACGTAAAGGAATTGGAGTCGTTAAACGATGACGCCAACACCACCAACAACGGGATGTACAAGACGGCAAATGCCAGCCAGGTGAAAATCTTGAGCGCGATGCGGGCGGGTCGTGAGAGAAACATCTACAAGTTCTCCAGCGCACCACTGCGACGAATCGACGTGAGGTACACCACCATCACCACGACGGGAATGGTTGACAGAGCAGCCGCCAGCGGCAAGTTGTTGGCGGAGCCAAAATTGGCATACACGGTGTTGCCTAAAAATTGAGATTTGCCACCCACGATATTGACGGCGATGTAGTCGCCGAGCGTGAGTGAAAACGTAAAAATGCTGCCGGCGATAATCGAGGGTTTGATCATCGGCAAAGTCACCGAGCGGAAGGTTCGCAACGTCTTGCCACCCAAATCGGCCGAGGCTTCCAGCAGAGAGTTCGGCAACCGTTCAAACCCGGCATAGATTGGCAGAATCATGTACGGGAGCCATAGGTAGCTCAGCAGCACAACGGTTGCTGAGATACCAAACCCGGGTGACGCCAAACCGACCCAATCCAGCACGCCGCCTTTGATGAAGATAGTCCGCCACGCGTACGACTTCACCAGGTAGCTGGACCACAGCGGCATCAATACACCAACTACCGCCATCCGACGTCGGGTGGGCTTCATGATCTTGGCCATCGTGAACGCCATTGGCACCGCGATCAACATGTCGATCACGGTGACGGCAACGGCTACGCCGACCGTCCGCACCGCAATCGTGCGATACACAGAACGGCGCCACAACTCGCGAAAGTTGCCGAGGTTCCAGTCGTGCACGAGTTTGGTGGTGAACCCGTCGATGCGCCAGAACGCCGCGATCAGTAGGGCAGCGAGCGAACCAATGTATGCCAACACCAGCCACAAAACTGGGCCGGTCACCAGGCCTCCCAATTTAAGTTTGGGATGCCGAAAACCGAAGCGGGCGACCCGCTTGCTCATTGTGTTGCGTTGTTGGTTTCGCTCGCTGCCGACTACATATGTCATTTCAGATGGGCGTTAGCCCTTGATCTCTGTCCAGGCTTTGGTCCAGTCGTCAAATGTCTTGCATACCTTGCCCCGGTCGTCGCCGCAGTCGGCCACGGGAGTCGTCCAGTAGTACACGTTTTTGAAGTACGACTCATCGGATGCGTGGAATGTCTTGCAGAACTCTTTGTCGCTGGTGAGGTCACATGCCTTGGCGTTGGCTGGTGCCTCGCCGAAGTATTCAGAGTTGGCTGCATTGGCTTGTGGCGAAACAATGTGGTTCACAAACTTGTACGCACAATTCGGATGCTTGGATTTTGATGAGATCATCCACGTATCAGACCAACCAGTGGCACCCTCTTTGGGGAGGGTGACGGCTACGGGAGCCTTGTTGGCAACAGCACCGTTAGCAATGACTTGCCACGTGGTGCCCAACACGATTGACCCTTGCTCGAACGCCGATTGCGATTTGGCGTATTCGGCCCAGTACTCGCCCACGATGGTCTTTTGCACCTTCAGCAAGGCGACGGCGGCGGTAAATTGCTTGTCGTCAAGTTCGTAGGGATTGGTGATCTTGAGCTCAGGTTTGGCCGTCTTGAGATACACGGCGGCATCTGCGATATAGATCGGTGCGTCATATGCGGTGACTTTGCCCTTGTACGGCGACGAAGCATCGAAGACGACTCCCCACGAATCGGGCGCGGTCTTGACCACGTCAGTGTTGTACATCAACAAGTTGGCACCGCGGCCCTGCGGCGCGCCGTAGGGCTTGCCGTCTTTGGAGTTCCATGGCTTGAGTTTCAGGTCGGCAAAAATGTCTGCATAGTTGGGCACCTTGGTGAGGTCGAGTTCGATGACGTCGCCGCCGGCCATGAGGCGTTGGGTGGCGTCACCAGATGCGGACACCACGTCGTAGTCGCCGGTTTGCATAAGCTGCACCATCTCGTCAGACGTGTTTCCGACCTTCACGTTGAGCTTGCACCCGGTGTCTTTTTCCCAAGCCGACATCCAATCGACCTTGGGGTCATTGGCACCATTTTCGACGTAGCCAGCCCAGGCGACCACGTTGACGGCGCCTTCGCCTTTGACGTCGACGGCGGCGCTCGAGGTGGTTGTGTCACCCGATTTCGCGGTGGTTGTGGAATTGGTCACGGTGGTCGTGGCCGTTGGATTGCTCGCTTTTTTATCGCTGCTGCAGGCGGTGGCTGTCAGCGCCAAAACGCCGACGAGAGCTGCAGTTTGTAGTGCTCGTCTCATATTTTCTCCCTTTGTGTGTTGATGGTTACTGACCGGTGTCGGCAAGGACTCGTTCAAAACGAGGGTCCCAGGCCAAGCGCACGGCGAGTCCTTGACGATGCGAAATGTCTGATGACGTTGTCGCTCGATTTTGTTCGACGGCCACCAAAGTGACACCTTGGCATTCGCCGCCGAGCTCGATGGTGTACCGGGTGCGGTCGCCCAAATACACGGCCGCAGTTACCACCCCTATTGCTCGATCTGAGTCAGACGATGGTCCGTCGAGAAAGTTGACGGTGATCTTTTCCGGTCGAATGGTGAACGGATCGCTCGACTTGCGAAGGTGTGCTGCCGCAGTGCCGCGCACGATGTTGGACGTACCCACAAACCCGGCCACAAACGCCGTTGTGGGTTCTTCGTACACTTCTGATGGTGTGCCGACTTGTTCGATCCGGCCGTTGTTAAATACGGCAATTCGGTCGCTCATGGACAGCGCCTCATCTTGGTCGTGCGTCACGTAGATAAACGTGATGCCGACATCGCGTTGTATGCGTTTGAGCTCGATCTGCATCTCTTCGCGAAGTTTCAAATCCAGAGCGCCCAGCGGCTCGTCGAGGAGCAACACTTTTGGCCGATTGACGAGCGCTCTGGCTAGCGCGATTCTTTGGCGCTGACCCCCGGAAAGTTGTGTCGGCTTACGGTCGGCCGCCGATTCGAGGCGCACCATCTCAAGGGCCTCTTGACCACGTCGACGTCGCTCGATTTTTCCGACACCTTTGACGAGGAGTCCGTATTCGACGTTGGCTCGAATGGTCATGTGCGGAAACAGGGCATAGTCCTGAAACACCGTGTTGACATCGCGATCGAATGGCGGCGTTCGCGTGGCATCGCGACCGTCCAAAAAGATATGCCCTTCAGTTGGTTGTTCGAATCCGGCGATCATTCGCAGACACGTCGTTTTGCCTGATCCCGATGGACCCAGAAAGGAAAAAAATTCCCCCGGTCGCACGCCAAGCGTGACATTGTCGACGGCGATGAGCTTGTCGAACCGCTTGACGATATCGACCATGTGGACGTCGAAGACTTCGAGGTGGACGTCGAAGACTTCGGGGTGGACGTCGAAGACTTCGGGGTGGACGTCGACGTCTTCGAGTTGAGTGTCGGTTGGCATCGGATTTTCTCGTGGATTGGACATGGATGCGTTGCCCCCAGCAACTTTTGTATCGGCGCAGATTAGTAGATCGTGTTTCTAGACGCTTGGCCCGTAGAGGCGTACCTCTTGTCAACTGCGCATACTGAACCTGTTCTCAACTGCCCAAACTGCACCTATTCTCAACTGTGCATACTGCGCTATGCTGTTGGGCGTTCTTCTAGGTTTGTGAAGGCGTGGGCTTGTGCCCGCGCCTTTCTTGTCTCAGGGGGCAGGTTTGTCTAAGCACGTGTTTGTCCTGCGTAATTGAGATTTCGCCACCGAATGAGAAAGGAGTTGCTATGCCCGCACCAACTGCTGACCGCCTCACGCAACTCCTCACGCCCGTGATGGCGCCATTTGATGTTGAACTGGTTGATATCGAGTACTCCGGCGCGATCTTGCGGATAACGATTGATCGCGACGGCGGCCTTGACCTCAGTGTCATCTCCCGCCTCACTCGCCAGCTCTCCAACTTTTTAGACGAAAACGACCCGATCGCGGGAAAGTACACGCTCGAGGTGTCGTCGCCGGGGTTAGAACGCCCGCTGCGCACGCCCGCTCATTTCGCGAAAGCCATCGGCTCCACCATCAATATCAAGGTGGCGGCAACGGTCGAAGGTGATCGACGATTTCATGCCGTGCTGCAAGCCGTCGACGATGCCGGTATCACGGTGCAACCGGCCGACGGTGATTCGCTCGAGGGTCGCCACATTTCCTTCGCCGACATTGTGCAGTGCAAGACCGTCTTTGAATGGCACGGCGAGCCAAAGCCGACGATCAAACAAGGCGTCAAGCCGACGGCGAAAACCGGGATGAAATCGCCCATCAAGCCACTGACCAAATCCGTTAGCAAGCCTGTGAAACACGAATCAAGTGACACCAGCGAACACGACAAGGGAGACATCGAATGAGCCGTAAAGGTCAATCCAACAAGATCGAGATGATGGAGGCGCTCCAAGCCCTCGCCGCCGATCGTGGTATGTCACCTGAATTGCTGCTCGAAGCGCTGGCCAACGGTCTCGAGAGCGCCTATAAGCGCATGCCGGGCGCGTCCGAGCAGGCCTATGTTCAGATCGATGCTCGCACTTTTGAAATCAGTGTGATCGCTCAAGAATTCGACGAGAACGGCAACGTGTCGCGAGAGTACGACGACACCCCGGCTGACTTCGGCCGCATCGCCGCGCAGACTGCCAAACAAGTGCTGATGCAGAAAATCCGTGACGCCGAGCGTGAAGCGAAGTACGACGAGTATGCCGGTCGTGAAGGCGACATCGTGACTGGGATCATCCAGCAGAGCGATCAGCGCTACACATTGCTTGACCTGGGCAAAGTGGAGGCCCTGTTGCCTCAAGCGGAGCAGGTCATTCACGAGCGTCCCGAGCCAGGCAGCCGCTTGAAGGCCTACATTGTTGAGGTTCGCAAGACCGCCAAAGGCCCTCAGATCGTCGTGAGCCGCACCCATCCCGGTCTGATCAAACGACTCTTCGAGCTCGAAGTTCCCGAGATCGCCGATGGCGTCGTGGAAATGAAGGCGTGCGCTCGTGAGCCAGGGCATCGCACCAAGATCGCCGTGTGGTCGAATGACCACAACGTGGATCCCGTGGGCGCCTGCGTAGGGGCCCGAGGCGGCCGTGTGCGGATGGTCGTCAACGAGCTGCGCGGCGAGAAAATCGACATTGTTCCCTTCTCTGAAGACCCGGCTGATTTCGTAGCCAAGGCGCTGTCGCCGGCCAAGGTCAAAGAAGTTCGCATCGACGAAGAAACCGGTATTGCCGAAGTCATCGTGCCCGATTTTCAACTCAGCTTGGCCATTGGCAAGGAAGGTCAGAATGCTCGTTTGGCTGCGCGGCTGACCGGGTGGCGTATCGACATCAAAAGCGAATCAGAAGTTGACGGCACAGGGCTTGCCGAAGACGGCGGCGAATACGCGGCTGGCGAGTGGAAAGAAAACGCCGAAACCGGCGAGATGGAGTGGCATCCTGCTGAAGGTGGTCCGGCCATGTCGGCAGGCGAGTGGCGTCACGGTGGCGATGTGCCCGCGCCCGAGTCCGCCGACGCGGCCGCATCCGAAACGGCTGTTGCGACTGAAGAGCCTGCAGCGGCTGTTGCACCTGAAGCAGCGAGCTAAATATCGCCACCGACCCCACTCGGACATGCATTGGTTGTCGTCGTCGAATGACGTCTGATGGCCTTGTTCGGTTTGTGTTGGGTGTCGATGGCGTCGTGGCCCCGAGCGATTCCTCTCAGGGCCGTGGTGCCTGGGTCTGTCGTGATCGAATTGCAGAGTGCGCTGAGCTAGCGAATCGCCGCAATGCATGGTCGCGAGCATTTCGGCGGCCCGTTGCTCGTCAGAATCTCGAACGGTTCGGGAAATAACTACTCGGCTCGCTGTCTGAAAAGTCACTGAGCCGACATCATTGAAATCTTGCATGCTGCGCTTCGCGTGCGAGAATGCGTTCGCACCCATGCGCCAACGGGTTCGCACGACGCGCCCACGCGTCGGGTGATCTCGAAGGGTTGATGAAAGGTATCGGTTTTGCCGAAGAACATCCGGCTCCACGAGCTGGCCAAAGAACTTGGAATGACCAACAAAGAGACGCTTGATCTCTCTGTCGCGCTCGGAATTGGCGTCAAGAGTCATTCCTCCAGCATTGAAGAGCCTCAGGCCGATCGTGTCCGCCGCAAGGCCGAACGCGATGGGCTCACCCGCGCTGAGCAACCCCCCGAGCCCGAGAAGCCTAAGAAGGCTGTCGCCAAGAAGACCGGCGCCAAATCGGCGCAGGCTGCTTCGCCGAGCGATGTTCCAGAAGTTGCCGCAGTGCCGGCGACCGAGTCAGTGGAACCCGTGGTGATGGCAGTTCCCGTCGTTGCGCCGCCGGTGGTTGAGCCCGCTCCCGCTGCGTCACCGGTCGCTGCCACCCCAGCTCCCCCAGTTGTTGTTGTTCCGGAACCTGTCGTTGCGGTGCCCGTCGCCACTCCTGCGCCAATGGCATTCGTCGACGCGCCTGTGCCGGTAGCTCAGCCTGCTCCGGCGGTTGAGGCAGCCCAGCCTTCGGCGACGCCGAGCCCAACGCCCGCTCCTGCCGCGGCTCCTTCGCCTTCGGTGATTCGGTCGCGGCATGAGGCTGCAAGTCCTGCTCAACGGCCGGCGTTGCCGGGTGTGCGTCCGCCTTCGCCTCCGTCGGCACCAACTGGAGCAACGCCTGTCGGCACTTCGTCTGCGACACCCGGCGCAACGCCACGTCCGCCTGCGGGTGCCGTGGGTGCGCCTGCTCGTACCGCTGGCCCGCCTCCCGGTGCCGCGCCTGGCGCGTCGAGCCCAGCTCGACCCCCAATGAGTGCTTCTGGTCGCCCGATTCCGCCGCCCCCGCGGGCGCCGTTGAGCCCCACTGGTCGCCCGATTCCGCCGCCCCCTGGTGGTGGTGGCCGTGGTCCGTCCCCAATTACTCGTAGTGGCCCTGGTGCCGGCCGCCCCGGCGGTCCTGGCGTTGGTCGCCCCGGTGGTCCTGGCGTTGGTCGCCCTGCAGGCGGCCCTGGTGGCTTTGCCCGGCCCGGTGGCCCTGGTGCACGCCCTGGTGGCCCTGGCGCCGGTTTTGCCCGCCCTGGAGGTCCTGGTGCTGGCCCTGGTGGTCCCGGCGCGGCGCGTCCAGGCGGCCCTGGTGGCGGCCCTGGAGGTCCTGGTGGCGGTCCCGGTGGTCCGGCCAACCGAGGTCGTGGTGGTCTGGGCGGTTCGCAGCGCCGTGCCTCCAAGAAAAAGAAGAAGCGTCGTCGTTCAGACGACGATCTACAGCCGTCGGAAATGCGGGCCTACAGCAACTCAGCGGCCCCAGTTCCCGAAGGCACCATCGTCATTGAGCGTGGTGCTTCAGCACAAGATTTCGCTCCCAAGCTCAACCGAACCTCGGCCGACGTGGTGCGTTTCCTGTTGCAAAACGGTGAAATGGTCACGGCCACGATGTCGCTGTCGGACGAGCAAATGGAGCTATTCGCGCTCGAAGTTGGCGCAGAAGTGTTGCTGGTCGAGCCCGGTCAAGAACATGAACTTGAGCTACAAGCAATGTTCAACGACGACGATTACGACGACGAAGAATCACAAGAGTGGCGTCCGCCCGTCATCACCGTCATGGGTCACGTCGACCATGGCAAGACCTTGTTACTCGACCGCATCCGGTCAGCGAACGTTGTTGCGGGCGAAGCCGGTGGCATCACCCAACACATTGGTGCTTACCAGGTCGAGCACGATGGTCGCAAGATCACCTTCATTGATACCCCTGGTCACCAGGCGTTTACGAAGATGCGTGCTCGCGGCGCGGAAGTCACCGACATTGTTATTTTGATGGTGGCCGCCGACGACGGCGTCATGCCCACAACGTTGGAAGCCTTGAGCCATGCTCGCGCTGCAGAAGTGCCGATCGTGGTCGCCATCAACAAGATCGATCGTGAAAACGCCGACCCTGTGCGCGTGCGTCAGGAGCTCAGCGAGCACGGTTTGGTGCCTGAAGAGTGGGGCGGCGACACCATTATGGTGGAGATGTCAGCGCTGCAAAACCTGGGCATCGACGATCTTCTGGAGCAACTGCTCGTGGTGGCCGAGTTCGAAGAACTGACCGCTAATCCAGTGGGCCGCGCCAAGGGTGTTGTGCTCGAAGCCAACCTCGACGTCGGTCGCGGCCCAGTGGCCACGATCCTGGTCGAAAAAGGCACGCTGAATGTTGGCGATCCCATCGTGGCCGGAGCCGCATGGGGCAGCGTTCGCGCCATGATCGACGACAAGGGCAATCAGGTGAAGTCGGCTGGTCCGTCAACGCCGGTGCAGGTGCTTGGCTTGTCGATGGTGCCGAACGCAGGCGATGAATTCCGTGGCGCTCCCGACCTCAAGACTGCTCGTACCGTTGGTGAAGCTCGTGAGCAACGTCAGCGTCTCAAGAGCCAACGCGGTATGTCGTCGGTTACTCATGGTGCCGTCAAGCTGGAAGATGTGTTCGCGCAGATTCAAAAGGGTGAAACGGCCACGCTCAACCTCATCGTCAAAGCCGACGTGCAAGGGTCTTTGGAAGCCGTTACCGAAAGCCTCAAGCGTCTGGAACGCGACGATGTGAAGTTGTCGTTCGTGCTCCGAGGCGTGGGTGGTATCACCGAAAACGACATCCAGCTGGCCGCCACAACCAACGCCACTATCTTGGGTTTCAATGTGCGCCCCGACCGCAAGGGTCGCGAAATGGCCCAAACAGAACACGTCGATATTCGTACCTACGAAATTATCTACAAACTGCTCGAAGACATCGAAGCAGCCATGGTCGGTATGTTGTCGCCGGAGTACGAAGAAGTTGTTACCGGAGAAGCCGAAGTACGCGACATCTTCAAAGTGCCCAAGATCGGCTCTATTGCCGGTTGCATGGTGCGCAGCGGCGTCATCACGCGTGGCACCAAGGTGCGTTTCCTACGTGAGGGCACCATCATTTGGAAGGGTGCGATTCAATCGTTGCGCCGATTCAAAGACGATGTGCGTGAAGTGCGTGAGGGCTTCGAATGCGGTATTGGTTTGAGTGATTTCCAGGATCTCAAACCTGGCGACCTGATTGAAACCTTCGAGGAGCGTTTGATTCCCCGGGTCTAATCCCGGGGGCACAAACGCACGTTGTACGTAAACTCACACTGTGACATCACGAGGTAATTCGCATTCATCATCCCGGCGTCCCTCGCCGCGCAAATACCCTCGAGAAGCGCGCCTGAGCGAGCTTATTCACCGGGTCGTGGCCGAGGAGCTCGAGCGTTTCGATGACGAGCCACTGGAAATGGTCACCATCACCGCGGTGACGTGCGATCCCGATTTGCATTGGGCTGCCATTTTCTTTACCTCGCTTCGGGGTCCTGACGCCGATGAGGAAATCATCGAAGCGCTCGAAGCGCGTCGCAATCGTTTGCAACGAGCGGTGGCGTCGCAGGTGCGTGCCAAACGTACGCCGGAATTGCGATTCGAAGCCGACCAGGTGGCTCGGTCCGCAGCTCGTATCGAGCAGATCTTGCGCGACACGCCGCTCATGGGTCGAGACGAGGCGGACTCTGTGGAGTCAGGCGACTCAGACGACGCCAATTCTGAAATCGACTGAGTATGGCACGGCGTAAGCCTCCTCAGATTGACGGATTCCTGAGCGTCGACAAACCGGCCGGGATTACGTCGCACGACGCCGTGGCCATCGCACGACGGTCTCTGGGCGAGAAACGAATTGGCCACTCCGGTACCCTTGACCCTGACGCCACTGGATTGCTACTGATGGGCGTTGGGCGGGCCACAAAGTTACTCCCGTTTTTGACAGATCTTCGCAAGACCTATGTCGGCCAGATCGTGCTGGGGACCACCACGAACACGTTGGATTCCCAGGGCGACATCACCGGCGTATTCGATATGAGCGGTGTGAAACTGTCGGATGTGATTGCTCAAACAGCGGCACTAACCGGCGACATTTTGCAAATTCCGCCGATGGTGTCAGCGCTGAAAGTTGACGGGAAACGGCTGCACGAACTTGCTCGCCAGGGTATTGAGGTAGAACGCAAACCTCGGCCCGTGACGGTATATCGCTTTGACGTTTTTGGTACCGATGAGTCGCACGTCTTTCGTTGTGAAGTTGAATGTTCTTCGGGTACTTATATCCGATCGTTGGCTGCCGATGTCGGTACGGC
>JAYWAI010000339.1:0-1565 GCA_043782545.1 Acidimicrobiia bacterium | reverse complement strand
CTTCCTTGTCTCGATCATCGCTGTCGTTATCAGTGCGCTGAGCCTGCTGATTTCCGGCCTCAACTTAGGCATCGATTTTAAAGGCGGCGTGGTATGGGAGTTCTCCAGCAAAGACGTTTCGGTGTCAGCGGTGCAAGACACCATGAAGGCTCAAGGCCTCCCCGACGCCAGCGTGCAAACCGTCGTGAGCCAAGACAATGGGTCGCGCCGTATTCGAATTAAAGTCGGCCCGCAGAGCGAAGCGAAAATTCTTGTAGTCACCGACGTGTTGCAGAAACAAGCCGGCGATGCCACCTCGTTTCCCGTCGATCGACAATCAGTTGGCCCGAGCTGGGGCAAGCAGATCACCGATAAGGCCGTACGGGCCCTCATATTTTTCTTCATTGCCATCACCGCCTACATCACCCTCAGATTTGAGTGGCGTATGGCCGTGTCAGCCTTGATTGCGATGGTGCACGACGTCGGCATTTCGGTCGGTGTGTATTCGGTGTTTGGCTTCACGGTCAGCCCTGCCACGGTGATTGCCTTCCTCACTATTTTGGGTTTCTCCTTGTACGACACGATCGTGGTGTTTGACAAGGTGCACGAAAACACGCGACGAGTTGGCGGAGCGGCGCGCTTCACGTATGGCGACATGGTCAATTTGTCGATGAACCAAGTACTCATGCGGTCGATCAACACCACGCTGTGCGCCATTTTGCCGGTGTTGAGTTTGCTGATCGTGGGTTCCGGCATCATGGGCGCCAGCGCGTTGCAAGATTTCGCGTTGGCCCTTCTCGTTGGGCTGATCACCGGTTCCTATTCGTCGATCTTTATTGCCACGCCGATTTTGGCTGTGCTCAAAGAGCGTGAACCTCGGTACCGCTCGCTGGCCCAAGCTCGCATCGGTCAAACGGTTTCCGTGGCCGCGGGTATGGCGATGGCGTCTGGTGCGTCGAGCTCCTCCGTGAAAAACGCCACTGCTGGCGTGAAGTCGGGTAAACCGGCTGTTGCTCCGACAACAGCAATTCCGCCGCGCCCCCGCAAGAAGGGGCGGACCCGCTAGTAGGGTCAAAGAATGACTGGGAACCGCACCGATTTAGCTGCTTGGCTGCGAGATATCCCTGATTTTCCCACGCCTGGCGTGGTGTTCAAAGACATCACGCCGTTGTTGGGAAATCACGCCGCCTTTCACCGGACGGTGGAGGCTTTGGCTGATCCGTTTCGCGAGCAACACATCACTCATGTCGTGGGCATGGAAGCCAGGGGATTCATTTTGGCCGCGCCTGTGGCACTGGCGCTGGGTGCCGGTTTCGTACCGGTCCGCAAACCCGGCAAGTTGCCCCATCGCATCGAATCAGAGAGTTATTCACTTGAGTACGGGCTCGACGTCCTGGAAGTGCATGCCGATGCATTCGCGACGGGCCTGACCTCGAGCGGCGAAAGTCGGGTGTTGATCGTAGATGACGTACTGGCCACCGGCGGGACCGCACGGGCCACTGTCAACTTGGTGCGGCGTCTCGGCGCCACCGTTGTTGGCACGAGCTTTCTCATTGAGCTGACGTTTTTATCTGGCCGTGGCCAAC
>JAYWAI010000338.1:0-11197 GCA_043782545.1 Acidimicrobiia bacterium | reverse complement strand
TGACGGTCGAGGAAATGACGCACCGGTTCATCAGCGTGCACGAGATGGACAAGATGAAAGTGGCGGCTGCCATTTCTCGGGGCACCACGCGCACGCTGATGTTCATGCGCACCAAATACGGTGCCGATCGCCTCGTACGCGACCTCAGTGAGCAAGGCATCAAAGCCATGGCGATTCACTCTGGCTTGCGCCAAACAGCGCGCGAGAAGGCGCTCAAAGATTTTGCGTCGGCCAAACTGAATGTATTGGTGGCCACTGACGTGGCGGCTCGAGGCATTCACATCGACGATATCGGCGTGGTTATTCACTACGACCCACCCGAAGATCACAAGGCCTATTTACATCGTTCTGGGCGTACTGCCCGCGCTGGTGACTCCGGGCTCGTGGTGACGCTGTCGCTGTGGAATGAGGAGCGCATCGTGCGCACGCTGATGAAGCGGGTGGGCCTTGATATGCCGATCACCGAAATGTTGTCGAATGATCCTCGGCTGGCCGACCTGTCGGCCTGGGAACCGAAGTAATCTTCGGCCACTATGACTGGTGTCGTCACCTCCGCGATTACTGATGCTCGTTCGCTTCGGCGAGATATGCCGGCGCGCTGGATGCACTCGGCCTTTCGTGATGCGACTGTCGCCTTGTGCTGGGTGCCGTTCGCGGTCATGGCGCACGTGTTCGAAAACGCGGCTCGGCGAGGAGATGGCTCGGCGCTCAAGACCATGTTGGCCATCGTGCTGATGCTGTCGTTTGCCCATCAACCGATCACACTCCCGTTGATTTATGGCGACCGCGGGCAATTCAACGTGCGGCGCGGGCTCTTCACCTGGAGCCCGGTGGTGTTCATTGCCGTGATTACGTTCGGCTTGTATTTCGCCATGGGACTGGTGGCCGCGGTGGCTGGCTTGTGGAACGCCGAGCACACGCTCATGCAGCGCTTCGGACTGACTCGGATATACGGCCGCAAAGTTGGCGAGGCGAGTGGACGCTTGGAACGAACGATGCTCCAGGGCGTGTTGGTGCTCACCTTGGTGTGGATCGCTGCCGATTCGCGCACACCACGGCACGCGTCGTTGATCTCGATTGGGTCAATCAACCAGCGGGGTATCGACATGTTGCAGTCGTATCGCAGCATCGCTCGATGGTTGCTGGTGCCCGTGGTGCTGGCAGTGGTGTCGATGGTGGTGGCGTGGGTTCGACGTGAGCGGGTGGCGGCGTTGGCCAGCCGGGCCAATCCGGCCAAGTGGCTCTACGTCGGATCAACTGCCGCTCTTTTTGGCGTGATGTTGATTGACCCAATAGCGGGTTTTGTGGCGTACGTGGCCGCGCACGCACTCGAGTATTACGCGGTCGTGCACAGCAATATGTCGCACCGTGGCGGCATCATGCGAGCGGTGCCACGCAGCCCGATTGGGCGTTGGATCGTTTTGGGCGCGTTCGGCGTTGCGTGCGTAGTGGGCATTCGGTATGCGTCGAACCATTTGCCATTCAAGTTGTACCTCACCATATTTTTGTTGATCGGCGGTTTGCACGTTTTCTATGACGGGTTCATTTGGAAGCTAAAACGGCCCGCCGTGGCGGCGTCGTTCGGCGTGACGTCAGGGGCCACTCGGGAAGCGCTGTTCGACGTCCAGCGGTGAATCCCGGCGTATCAAACGGCCCCCAGAACGCATAATCGGTACCCAACCAGCCCCCAGAAAAATCGGCCTCCGATCTGGGGGCACGCTGGGTACCAAACGGTACGGTCACGGGGCCCAGAATTTTGCGTCGATTGTTCTGGGGGTGGACTGGTACGGCGAAATCTACGGCCTGACCGTGAGCAGCGCTGCGCCTGCGGCACGGCCCGCGTGCATCGAGTCGTTCACTGCGCTTTACGTAGCAACGGCCATCGCTGGTTGCGGCAACTGCCTGACGGCTTGTGACGTCGAAATAGCGCTACGAAATGTGGTTGAAATTAAGCGCCCACAACAGAGCGGTGAGCGACAGGCCGTCGGGCACTTTGCCGGCTTGGATATCGGCGCGAAGTTGGTCGACGGTCACCCAGGCCACGAACTCTGATTCGCTCGTGTCGGTCGGCTCGCCCAGATGCGTGGGACCCGTGCCCAAGTAGAGATGAAACTGTTGGTCCACAACGCCATTGCACGGGTTGTAGGTAGTCATATGCGTGAGCGTGTCGACGCTCCAACCGGCCTCTTCGATGGTCTCGCGCCCAGCGGCTTGCTTTGGCGTTTCGCCTTCGTCGACGCGGCCGGCCGGGATTTCCCAACCCCACGTGTCGGTGATGAAACGGTGCCGCCACAACAGCAACACACCGCGACTGGGGTCATACACCACGCACCCGCCGGCCGGCGCCGGAATGCGCACTACGTGATGTTCAAAGCGGGGACCGTCGGGAATTTCAACGTCAACGAGTCGTAGGTTCACCCAGAAGCTTTCGTACAACGATCGCTCACCGTGCACTGTCCATCTCATGAGATCATCCGGGTCATCTCGCCAGGGTAGCTAACCTGCCCGAGTGCCCCGACTCGCGAAGAAGAACGCGCCAGAGATGGCCTACTTCGCCAGCCTGGCGGCGTTGCTCGAACCAGAGGCGTCGTCGTCGGGTCCGGTCGCCACGCCGATCCTGTTGTGGTCGGTGGCGGTAGCGCTAGCGTCGCAGCAGGCAATGACGCTGGATGCGTCGTCACCGCTGGCAGAACTAGCCGCCCACTTGACCATTCTGGTCCCCGACGCGCCCCCAGAAATCGAAGGGTGCGACCTACTCGGACGGGCGTACGAATACTTGATGGCGCCCGCCGATCGACGAAAGCGGGGCGCGCATTTCACCCCCACTTCGGTGGCCGACGTCGTGGCCGCGGCGGCGATTCCCGAGCCTTTGCTCGGGCCCGTGACAGTGTGTGATCCGGCGTGTGGCGGGGGAGCGTTGCTGCTCGCGGCGGCGCGCCGAATGGCGTCGAGCGGTGTGATGAAAGCCATCGTGGTCGAGCATATGTACGGGTGTGACATCGACCCGCTGGCGACGGCAGTTACCGATGCCGCGCTGGCATTGTGGTCGGGCGGGCGACGGGCCAACATCGTGCACGGCGACGGTTTGATGCACGACGGATTGTGGGGCGTCGACCAATTTGATGTGGTCATCGGCAACCCGCCGTTTCTCAATCAGTTGGGGACGGCGACAGTGCGATCGCTGGAGGAGCGCACGGAGTTGTCCCACCGATTTGGCAGCCTTTCCAAGGGCTACAGCGATACGGCAGCGATTTTTCTGGTGCGGGGCGTTCAACTCACGCACGATGGCGGGCGAGTGGCGATGATCTTGCCAGAGTCGATTCTGACGACTGCGGCGACCGAGCCAGTGAGACGCTGGGTAACCAATCATGGGCGTCTGGAAGCAGTGTGGATTCCGGGCAGCCGGCTCTTCGACGCTCAAGTGCGCGTCTGCGTGCCGGTGATCGCCGTCGAAGCGCCGGGCGACCCAAAGAGCATGCCCGTCGTTCTGATTACAGGGCATAGCGCCGAGCGCCACTCGACCTACTCTTTGGCGTTCGCTCACGAGTGGTCGGCGCTTGGCGCGCACGGCCAAGGCATCCCGACATGCGTGC
The DNA here is from genome assembly GCA_043782545.1 of Acidimicrobiia bacterium. Taxonomy (GTDB): domain Bacteria; phylum Actinomycetota; class Acidimicrobiia; order Acidimicrobiales; family JBBRKR01; genus JBBRKR01. The sequence goes on along the minus strand of JAYWAI010000338.1, from coordinate 7,604 downwards.
TCGTGGCGTCTGACAAATCACTGGATGATCTGGCGATATGCACAGCCGATTTTCGAGATCAGTATTACGGGCTCATACCTCATGTCTTCGAAGCCGATGACCCAAGGTTTCATGCGACGCCACCGACCGATAGGGCATCATTGGTGAGCGTGGGATTGATTGATCTGGGCGTCCAACATTGGGGTGCGAGGGCGGTGAAATTTGGTGGCGCGACGTATCGCGAGCCTGTTGTGGATCTCAACTCGCTGGCGGCGCACGATCCGAAACTCGCGGCGTGGGCGAGCCACCGTTTGGTACCCAAGATTTTGGTCGCGACGCAAACAAAAGTCGTGGAAGCAGTCGCCGATGTGGATGGCGTGTGGCTGCCCAGCGTGCCGGTGTTGTCGGTCATCCCACGCCAGCGCGACGACTTGTGGCGAGTGATGGCGGTGTTGTGTCACCCGATGATTTCTGCGTGGTTGGCGCACCAGGCGATTGGCTCAGGACTCTCGGCTGCCACGATGCGATTGCGGGCCAATCAGCTCGCTGCGGTCCCGCTGCCGCTTGACCCCGGAGCCTGGAGCGCGGCTGCGTTAGCGGTGCAGCGCAACGACTGGCTGGGGCTGGCGGCGATTGATCTCTACGGCCCGACCTCGCCTGACGTGGCGAGTTGGTGGTTGGCCCATGTGGCCGGGTAGGTTGCGGGGCATGGGGTGGAATTTCGCAGACATATTCGAAGCGATTGCGGCGGCAACGCCGAATCACGTGGCGCAAATCCACGGCGATCGCAGTGTCAACTGGGGTGAGTTTGATGCGCGAACCAATGCACTCGGCAACGAGTTTTTGGGTGCCGGATTGCAGCACCAATCAAAGGTTGTGTGTTATCTCTACAACGGCGTTGAGTATCTGGAAACCTACGTGGCAGCCTTCAAAGCAGGCATGGCACCAGTCAACACCAACTACCGCTACGGCCCCGAAGAAGTGTTGTACCTCTTCGACAATGCCGATGCCGAGGTAGTTGTTTTTCACACTTCGTTCACGTCGGTCATCGAGAAAATCAAAGATCGTTTGCCGCTTGTAAAACGGTGGATCGGCGTGCTCGATGGTGATGCGCCATTGCCAGACTGGGCCGTGGAGTACGAGTCGATCGCCACCCGTGAAACGCTTCGCGCTATCGGGCCGTGGGGTCGCAGCGGTGACGACATTTTGATGCTGTATACCGGCGGCACGACGGGCATGCCTAAGGGTGTCATGTGGCGTCAAGATGACCTTTTCCAGGTGCTCGGCCGGGGCGGCAATCCGCTCTACGGCCTCGCACCGCTTACGACCGTCGAAGAGGCCGGCGCCCGCCTCACGGTGCCGGGCCCTCGCGTCATGCCGGGCTGCCCGCTGATGCATGGCACCGGTCAGTTTTCATCGCTCATGGGGCTGAGTTTTGGTGGTGCGGTCGTGTGCTTACCGAGTCGTAGTTTTTCGCCACCCGAGATGTTTGCCACCGTCGAAGAACATCAAGTGAATTCTCTTATTATCGTGGGCGATGCGTTTGCCAAACCGATGTTGGCTGAGCTGCATGCGTCTGGCGCGCCGTGGGACCTGATGAGTTTGAAGATGATCATTTCCTCTGGCGTGATGTGGAGCCAGGAATCAAAAATGGGGCTCGCCGAATTCCTGCCGCAAACGCTGCTGGTTGATTCGTTTGGGTCGAGCGAAGCGGTCGGCATGGGTCAATCGGTGTCCGGGGCGGGGCGAGCTGAGACGACGGCTCAGTTCACGCTGGGCGATCGCGTCAAAGTGTTCACCGACGACAACGTGGCTGTCACTCCCGGCAGTGAGCTGACCGGTTTCGTGGCCATTGGCGGCTACATTCCTCTGGGCTATTATAAAGACGAAGAAAAATCGGCAAAGACGTTTCGAACGATCGATGGCGTGCGCTATTCGATACCGGGCGATTTCGCCATGGTCAATGCCGATGGCTCGCTGCACTTGTTGGGCCGGGGCTCACAGTGCATCAACACCGGTGGCGAAAAAGTGTTCCCAGAAGAAGTCGAAGAAGCGCTCAAGTTGCACGATTCTGTGCTTGACGCAGTGTGCGTTGGGCTGCCCGACGACCGATTCGGTGAAGTGATTTGCGCAGTTATCGAGCCATCGATCGTGGGCACATCGGCCGATATCGCCGAGCTCAGCGCGTTCGTGAAGACCCAACTCGCGCCCTACAAGGCGCCCCGAATTGCGGTCACGGTTGACACCATTGGGCGGGCTGCGAATGGCAAGGTTGACTACAAGATGCTCAAGGCCAAAGCGTTGGAAATTCTCGGACGATAAAGCGCGGCCGGGGCTACGCTCCCGGGATGACGATTGGCCCGGTTGGTACGCATCCTTTTGACAGCATTGAACTTGCGTCCCTGAGGAACCGCCATGGCAACAAATTTGCGCTCTGGAAAGAGCCAGTCATCCCGGCGTGGGTTGCCGATATGGATTTCCCGGTGGCCGCGCCGATTAGCGCGGTGGTAGCGCAAGCCGTAGCGAAGAGTGATTGGTGCTATCCGCCGGAAACGCTGCGACAGGCCTTCGCTGAAGCGGGGTGCGAGTGGATGCGTCGGCGTCACGGTCTGGACGCTGACGCCGGGCTCTCTGTATTGCTCAACGATGTAGTGCAAGGCGTGCACCTTGCCGTGATGGCGCTCACAGATCGTCGTGACGACGTGATCGTGCACACGCCGAGTTACCCGCCGTTTCTGGAGACCATCGACGAATTGGATCGTGGGTTCCTCGACAACGCGATGGTGCTCGGCGGTCACGGTTTTGAGTTCGACATGAACCTGTTGCGCACCCAGGCGCGCACGGCCAAGTTGTTGATTTTATGCAACCCCCAAAACCCGACCGGCCGTGTGATGACGCGAACTGAGCTCACAACCGTGGCCGAAATCGTCGTCGAAAACAACCTGGTAGTCATCGCCGACGAAATATGGGCCGACCTTGTGGCGCCTGGCCAACAGCACATCGCGTTTGCGTCGATCTCGGCCGAAATCGCAGAGCGCACGGTCACCCTGATTTCGCCGTCGAAGCCGTTCAACATGGCGGGTCTTCGGGCCGCGTTGATGATCTTTGGTGGCGCGACGCTCAAGGATCGAGTCATGGGTGTGATCCCCAGCCATCTGCTGGGCACGATCAACACAGCAGGATTGTTGGCGGGCATTTCTGCCTACACCGAATGCGACGAATGGCTCGCCGACACCAATGAGTACCTCGACATCAACCGCCGGTACGTGGCCCAGCGTTTCGCCCTCGAAGTACCTGGCGTCCGCCACATCCCTGGGCAAGGAACCTACGTGGCATGGTTCGATTGTGCAGCTCTGCCGATCGATGGCGACGCTCGTCATTGGTTCGTGAAGCATGCGCTCGTCGGGTTGAGCGAAGGCAAAAACTTTGGGGCTAAACACCGCACGAGCACTCGCTTGAACTTCGCCACGTCACGGCCCATCTTGGCGGAAATATTGGATCGAATGTGCCGTGCCGTAGAAACGACACGTAACTAGCTCAGACGATTGTGTAGCATCTCGCCAACATCATGAGCGGCCCGGCAACGGGCACGGCAACCTGGGCGGACACCCAAGGTGCCATCTCGTTCGGTTTGGCCGTCTGGTCGAATTGATCGGGGATGTGGTGCGAGGAGACTCGTGCAACGAAGTGTCCGGGCTGCGCCCTTACGATGGATCCCGACTATCCGATTCTTCACGCCCAGGAGGTGCCCCACGTGTCAAGCCAACGTCCAGCGACGGGAGCACCGCTGATTCCAGCGACGGGAGCATGGCGTGAAGGCATGAATCCCGGCCAGCGAAAATTTTTCACAATGTCGGAATCCCGGCCGTTTTGGCTCGAGGGCGGCGGATCGTTGAGCCCGATCACGCTCGCCTATGAGACGTGGGGCACGCTCAACAACCGGCAGTCCAACGCCGTCTTGGTCTGTCATGCCTGGACCGGCGACTCGCACGTTGTCGGGCCCGCCGGCCACGGTCACGTCGCAGGCGGCTGGTGGGAAGGCATGGTTGGCCCCGGGCAAGCAATCGACACCAGCGAGCAGTTCGTCGTATGCGTGAATGTGCTCGGAGGATGCCAAGGCTCGACTGGACCATCATCGCCTGACCCTTCCGACGCCAAGCCGTATGGCAGCCGATTCCCCGTCGTGACGATTCGTGACATGGTCCGCACCCAAGCCGCGCTGGCTGACTCGTTGGGAGTCAGAAAATGGGTGGCGGTGATCGGCGGTTCGATGGGTGGAATGCAGGCGCTGGAATGGTCGGTGATGTTTCCTGAACGCGTCGGAGCGTTAATTGCCATAGCTACGTGCGCGCAGGCCAGCGCCCAGCAGATCGCGCTCGGAGCGGTCGGGCGTCGTGCCATCAAGCTCGACCCGCTGTGGCGCGGCGGGGATTACTACGACGCCGAGCCTGGCGACGGTCCACACCAGGGTCTCAACGTTGCGCGCGAATTAGCCCAGATCATGTTTCGCTCCGACGACGTATTCACGAGTCGATTCGGTCGCCAAATGGCCGATCGTCAAGACGGCTTTAGCCTTTGGCAGCGATTCGAAGTAGAGCGATATTTGGACTATCACGGCGAAAAATTGTGCCGCCGGTTCGATACCAACTCGTACCTCACGATCGGCAAGGCCATGGACCTTCACGACGTCGCTCGCGGTCGTGGCACACTCACTCAAGCGATGGCCCGCGTGACAGCACCCACATTGGCAATTGGCGTGCGATCCGACGTGTTGTACCCGACGTATCAACAGCGTGAAATCGTTGACGCACTCTCGGGCCGTGTGCCTGCTGAATATGTCGAAATTGATTCGGATGATGGCCACGATGGCTTCTTGATCGAAATCGATCTGGTGGCATCGATCGTTGGCAATTTCCTCGCCGACCTGAGAAAGGTTTCAACCAATGACCGACTGGTTTGACGAAAAAATGGCTTCCGGGTATCGAGCTCCAACCGACGCGATTATGGCTGGACGTACACGTAGCCATGGCGCGCTGGCACCAGCCTTGTGGGCCTCCACCGCGTTTGAAGCAACCGATCTTGCGCATTCGCGTGACATGTCGTTGGCGTTGCGCTCTGAGCGTTTTTATAGCCGCTACCAAAATCCCACGGTCGCGGAATTCGAAGAAGCGATTGCCGCACTCGAAGGAGCAGAGGCTGCCCTGGCCTTTGGCTCTGGCATGGGCGCGGTAACTGCGCTGATTCTGGCGCTGTGTTCCAATGGCGATCACGTCGTGGCGACGAAACAAATTTATTCGGGTACGAAAATATTTCTCGATACGGCGTGTCCTCGGTTTGGCATCAGTGTGACCTATGTGGATGGCACCACTCCGGGCGCAATGGCCGCGGCGGTACTGCCGGGTCGCACCATGATGGTGATTGCCGAGACGCCCGCCAACCCGCAGATGAGCTTGGTGGATCTCGATGAGTTAGGTGCCATCAAAGGCCCCATCACCGTGGTTGATTCCACGTTCGCCACGCCGATTTTGCAGCAACCAATTCGACATGGTGTGGCAATTAGTTTGCATTCGGCCACCAAAGGAATTGCGGGCCATAACGACGCCACCCTCGGCGTCATTTCCGGCGAACGCGAATTGCTCGATGAGGTCTGGAAATACGCCACGTTGCACGGAGCGGTGCCGTCGCCCTATGACGCGCTAAATGCGTTGCGTGGTGTTCGTACACTTGCAGTGCGCATCGAGCGCCAATCGGCGACCGCGCATGCACTGGCGGTATGGCTGGCGTCGCAACCTGAGGTGGAAATGGTCAATTATCCGGGCCTGGAATCGCACCCGCAATACGACTTGGCCCGTCGGCAAATGCGCGACTCAGGTTCAATGTTGAGCTTCGATTTGCGCGGTGGCCTCGACGCCGGTCGTCAGTTTTGCGAGTCGACGCAGATTGCCCGCATCGCCTCGACGCTAGGAGGCCCCGAGACGCTGATTGTGAATCCGGCGAATTCCACCCACGTGGGCGTGCCGCGTGAAGAACGGATCGCGGCCGGTATCACCGACGGCTTGATTCGGGTGTCGTTTGGGCTTGAACATCCAAGTGACCTGATCGCCGACTTCGAGCAAGCGCTCGCTGCCACGCACCCCGGCGCGTGGGTCTAAATCGTGCCTGAGTTGATCGAAGTCGAGGCGTATCGGCAACTCGCGGATCGGTGCGTGGGTCGGGAAATCAATCTCGTGCGATGCCCGGATCCGTGGTATCTCAAAGCGGGCTTGGCCGGACCGAATTTGGCCGAGTGGCTGCGAGGACGCACGATCACCTCCACTGGTCGGCGCGGCAAACTGATGTGGTTCACGACGTCCGATGACGGCCCTGTAGTCGGGTTGCGATTCGGCATGACAGGGCGCCTGATCGTGGACGGCGTCGATGGCATTGGCGACTTGGTGTACGGAAGCAATCGACGAGATGACAAATTCGTGCGATTCGAATTGGGGTTTGTGGGTGGCGGCACACTGGTGATGAGCGACCCACGACGTCTCGGCGGGGTAGAAGCCGAACCCGATGTTGACTCTCTGGGCCGCGAGGCGTCGACCATCACGTTGAAGCAACTACGTGGCGCGCTGGGCAGTTCAAAAGCTCCGCTCAAGGCCGTGCTGCTTGACCAGTCGCGTATTGCCGGCCTTGGAAATTTGCTGTGCGATGAAATTTTGTGGCGGGCGAAATTGCATCCTGGCCGTCGCGCCGGAGCACTGACAGCCGGTGAATCTGCAGCGTTAGCGCGGACAATTGTGGCCACCGTCAGAGCGTTGACGAAGAGCGGCGGATCTCACACCGGCGACATCCAAATCGCTCGCCTCCGAGGTGGGTCATGCCCTCGATGCGGTTCGCTACTGGGCCGCGACACAATTGGCGGACGCACGACATATTGGTGCACCCAAGAACAGCTTGCGGCCAACTAGTCTCCACCGATCGTGAACAATCGTTTGACACACATTCGCGCCGGCGTTGCGGCGGCAACCTTTTCTCTCGTCCTTGTCGGCACTACCGGTTGGTTGACCTCAACTGCGCACGCGGCCGACAGCACAACCACGACAACGGTCGGGGCGTCGACGACACCCGGTGGGAGCGCAGTTGATTCTGCCGTTACGACAGCAGCATCGGTTGTAGCCTCGACTACGTCTCCGGTGACACTTGCACCGGTCGCATATGCCAGCACGACTGCGCCGCTGCCTGCGGCGGTGCCAGCCAAGGAGGACAAACCTGTGAAGACGACAACTGTTGTATTTGGCGTAATTGGTGGGCTCATGGCCATTGCCCTGATCATGGCCATTCTGACGTGGCGGTATTGGCGAGCCACCAAACCAGTGCGCCCCGCCTACCTCGAAGGTGAATCGGCCATTGGCGAGGGTGTCATGGCGAAAGGAGTCAAGGCGTCCAAGAACGACAAGGCGATGGCTGCTGGCGACAGTTCTGCCAGTTCCGCCAGCGTCGCATCTGCACCTCGCCCGGCGGCGGCAACTCCCCGTCCCGCCGCAGCGAACCCGGCAGCCGTTACCCCGGCCGTGGCGGCTCAGGAGACGGCGACGCCACGGCCTGTCACGCCACCCGCACCCTCACTGGCGCCCGCTGCTCAG
>JAYWAI010000337.1:0-4237 GCA_043782545.1 Acidimicrobiia bacterium | reverse complement strand
GGGCGGCTGCGATGGCGGCCACGATTCGCGCTATCCAACAGCGTTGCCCAGGCACGCAAATCGAAACACTGATTTCTGATTGTCGCGGGCACACCGCGTCGCTCGATCTCATTTTCGAGGCACGGCCCGACGTGCTGAATCACAATCTTGAAACGGTGGCCCGCTTGCAACGAGCCGTGCGCCCGTCGGCCGGGTACGCCCGATCGCTGGGGGTATTGTCCGCCGCCAAGGCCGCTGGCCTCACGACGAAAAGCGGCCTCATTGTGGGCATGGGCGAAACCGACGAAGAAATCACCGAAGCGCTGATAGACCTCGCTGCCGTCGGCGTCAACATCGTGACGATCGGCCAATACCTTCGGCCGACCGAATCGCACCTGCCTGTTGAGCGTTGGGTCACCCCCGACCAATTTGCTCGCTACGCCGAAATTGGTGAATCACTAGGCATTGGTCACCTAGAGTCTTCCCCCATGACTCGTTCTTCGTATCACGCTCGGCAGGCCACGCAGGCCGCCGCAGCAACGCTCGTCGGCACCAGCCGATGAGCGGCCATAAACCGGGCTCGCCCGAGCCTCTGCTTGAAGCGCCCAACCAGACGCTGAACGGCTCGCCCTACACACAACGCTTTGAGCGGGTGCGGGCCGAAATGGCCCGCCAAGGCGTCGACCACTTGTTGTTGAGCGTCGGCGCTGATCTCCCGTATCTCACTGGCTACAACGCCATGCCACTCGAACGCCTCACGATGTTGGTGCTGCCCGCCCAGGGTGACGCCACGATGGTGATGCCGGCGTTCGAAATCAGCCGCGTGCATGAGCTAGATGAGTACAGCGTTCTGGGGTGGACGGAAACTCAAGACCCGATCGAAATCGTGAGGTCGCTGATTGGTGTCGGGGGCACGATTGCCTTTGGCGATCAATGTTGGGGTCGGTTTGTTGTCGACATCGTGAATGCCTTGCCGCATGCCAATTTCACGAAAGCCACCGACGTCATGACTCCGCTGCGAGCGTGCAAAGACGCCCATGAAATCGCAGTCCTGCGAGCCGCGGCACATGCGGCTGATCGGGTGGCCAAACAACTCCACGACGGCGACATCCCGCTCATTGGTCGCCGCGAGATCGAGGTGTCTGGCGATATTTCTCGACGCCTCATCGCCGAAGGGCACGATCGAGTCAATTTCGCCATCGTGGCCGCGGGCGAAAACGCGTCCAGCCCACACCACTCGGCGGGCAACCGCATGATTGGCGCCAACGAAGTGGTGCTCTGTGATTTCGGGGGCACGTTCACCCTCGGCGATTCGTTGCCATATTGCAGCGATATCACTCGTTGCGTCTACACCGGCGAGCCGCCATCAGAATTCGCCGACATGTATTCGGTGCTCTTCGAGGCGCAAGCCGCCGGGGTGCAAGCCGCCGTGCTCGGAGTCACCTGCGAGGGTGTCGATGCTGCTTCGCGCCGGGTGATTGCCGATGCCGGTTTTGGTGAGTACTTCACCCATCGCACTGGCCACGGAATTGGCATGGATGCCCACGAAGAGCCGTATATGGTCAACGGCAATTCGTTGCCACTTGCCGCTGGGCACGCCTTTAGCGTTGAGCCCGGTATTTACGTGTCGGGCAAATGGGGCGCACGGCTGGAAGACATAGTGGTTGCCACCGACAACGGCCCAGATCCACTCAACCGAGCGCAACATCATCTCGTGGTCGTAGCGTCCTAAGGGTTACCTTTCGCCACGCGCAGCTCCCCTCGCCTTGCGGCAATGGGTTACGGCGTGACGCGGGCAGGAAGCGTGAAGTTGGCGGGGTCGACGCCAGCAACGAATTTTGTGAGCTCGATCTTTCGAGTCTGGTCGTCCCATCGTGCCAACAGGCCCGTTGTGAGTGCACAAAACTGGGTTGGAACGCCTGTCCCATTTTGGATGGCCACGCACGTGGCCGATTGGCCCGAAATGATGATGTTTGACGTCGGGATCACGTCGGTGGTTCGGCTGGCTTGCACGTTGAGTGAGCGGGCCGCCGACGCGCCCCAAAACGTCGATGTGAGCTGTAAGTCGCTGAGTGGACGCTCGTCGACGCCCGCTTTGCAGGTGATTGGCGTACCCGAACAGGTGGCCGCGCTCACTCCGCCATACACAGCAACGCCAGGTAGCGTGCCGGTGGTGACGGTGACGGCGAGGTGGTCGGCGTCGTGCACCACTCGCACGTCACTTTCGGTGGAGCCAAGCTTGCTGATGACGTGGTAATTCGCCGTGAACGATGACGTGGATTGACCGTTGAGCAACGCAGTGAGCGCCTTGACGCCGGGGTCGTTTGACTCACCGACCGGCGCTGGAGCGGTTGGCGCGCTGGCCGCTCCCAGCGTGGGACGCTGGCCATCAGGTGTGCATGAGGCGACCATGATGGCACCCACCAAGCACGCGACAAATCGGACGGTCAACGGTTTTCCACGCACACAGTCACGATACGACACCACGCTACGGACGTCGGTATCAGGGCGTGGTCGTTGACGCACAGTGTTGTCGGCCTGCCCCTTTCCGAGCCCAGGCGTCAGCTGAGTAATCTCACTGCGTGATTCGTCTTGATGCAGCAACCGTGTTGTTGCAGTGGGCCATCGGCGGAATGCTCTTTACTTGGGTCACCACACGCGGGCGTTTGCTCGGCATTGGATATGGCTGGCTGATGCGCATTGTGTACGGCTTGCTCGCTATTGGCGGGGTGTATATCGGGCGGCGGTACCAGCCAGTAGCGGTGCGCGATATTTCGGGGGCATGCGTCGTAGCGTTGTGTTTATGGGGGCTGGCCGTTTCGTATCGCCGACGACGTGTTGGGCCGGCTGGTGCGGGATCGTTTGATCCGCGAATCGATTTGGTCACGGCGCTCGTTGGTGTCCCAGCGCTCATATCTGGGGGCTGGGCGGCCGGCGGAAATCACGGCCTGGCGATCGCTCGAATGATCGTCGGCGCGCTGTTTTTGGGTGTCGTGACCGACGCCATGTTGTTGGGTCACTGGTACCTCGTACAGCCCGGCCTAAGCCGTGATCCCATCAAGGAACAAGTTCGCTGGATGATGATCATTTGGCCGTTTGAGATCGTGGTGATGATGCTGCCCACGGGCATGGTGTCGGTGATTGATGGCACCATCAAAGATGGGTACAACGGCACTCTGGGCTGGTTTTGGATTGCCTGTGTGGTGACCACCATGGGCCTGGCGATCGCGGCGCAGGCCGCGCTCAAGGAGAAGGCGTACTCGGCCGTCATGGCTGCCACGGGGCTGACCTACCTGTCGATTTTGTCCGGTTTCGGTATGGACCTGGTGGCCCGCGCTGTCCTGGCTGGCTAGCAAGTTGAGGCACTTCGTGCGTCGTTGCCAGTGCCGGTTACGACACCGCACCCGAGTCGCGAAAGGCTTGAATCTCGGCACTCGTGAACCCGGCTGTTACCAAAATCTCTTTGGTGTGTTGACCGAGCATTGGCGCTGGCCCGCCCGGAGCGCCGGGTGTCTGTGAAAACTTGGCCGCGACGCGAGGCTGGCGGACACGTCCAGCGGCCGGATGATCAACCTCTTCGAGTGTGCCGTTGTGAATCACCTGCGGGTCCTGAGGCACTTGGGCCAAGGTGAGTAGGGGAGCGCATGGCACCTCGTGGGCTTCGAGGCGTTTGATGGCTTCCTTAACAGACATTTGATCGAGCCCACCGGCCAGCGCTGCGACGAGTTCCTGACCGTGTTCGTTGCGACTTGCCGCGGTGGCAAACCGCTGGTCGTCAGCCAATTCTGGGTGGCCAATGGCCCGGAAGTAGCCGCGAAATTCGCTATCACTCACGAGGGTGATAGCGATGGCGCCATCAGTGAGGGGCCAGGCCGCGTAAAACGACCCGATCGTGGGCGACCGTCGAGCGTCGGACTCCAACAGACATGCGTCCATGGCACCATCTGGCCACAGGAAACTGATCGCTGAATCCAACATCGCAACGTCGATATGTTGGCCGCCTCCGTGTGCGTCACCGGTGCTGCGGCTTCGTTCACGGGCAAAGAGCGCGGCAAGAATCGCGCCGTGCACGGTGTACGCGGTGGCTTTGTCACACACGAGATTGCGCAGCAGTGTCGGATTGCCGAGGCCGTCAGTTTGGACGCCCGCCATTCCGGAATATCCCTGGATGACGTTGTCGTACACACGCTTGTCGGCATACGGGCCCGTATCGCCAAAGCCAGTGATCGACACGTAAATCAACCCTGGGTTGAGCGCC
>JAYWAI010000336.1:0-4243 GCA_043782545.1 Acidimicrobiia bacterium | reverse complement strand
GCTTCCCCTCATCGTCAGGCAGCCGTTGAGCCAGACGGTCAAGGTCGTGAAGTTTTGGTGGATCGACGTTTCGATGGACGAGCAAAGCCTTGAGCGATTTCTCGGCAGCTTGGTGGGCCCACACGCATGCTCCGCGTGCCACGAGCTCATCGTCGGCAACCACGTGCCTTGCCAGGATTAGGTCCTCATCTGCCCACCGCAGCCATTTGAGACAGGTTTCGGCAGCCATTTGAGGCAGGTTTCGGCCGGGCTCAGACATCGACGAGCACTCGACCTTCACGCAGTGCAGCACGCACCAATCCAGGCACGCTCGCCTCGGCATCAAGGCGACCCGGATCGACCAACGTCACGTCAATCGGAACCGGGAAATCCCGAAGCTCATTGAGGACACGAACAGTTGCATCATGGCGTCGACCAACAAACGCCATCACGACGAGCAGATCAATGTCAGAGTCTGGGCCATCGTCACCCCTGACGACTGAACCAAATAGCACCACGCGTTGCGCACCGCTTCGCTCAACGATTCGGTCTGCGACGCTCGACGCCCACGACATCAGCGATCGACCTTGGTAGAACACCTTGCCATCGACCAGGGCAACCCCCGCAGTATTAACGCAGCCGTGCGCTGGCGATGTTGGCATGCCAAGGATCGCTGCCGAAGCATCGGCTACAACGCCAGTGTCGCCAATCTCAAGTGCCACAGGTCTGACTTTAGTCGAGAAGTCAATGCTCATCGACGCGGTGTTGATACCTGCCAAGCCCTATTGATTCTCCGATCGCATACTCAGTTAGGTACTCATAGCCGTCACGACTGCCCCTGAGTGTGGCCCGTTCGATAACCCAATTCGGCTTGCAGAACCCGTGTTAAGAATCGTCAAAGACTTGCACCTTCACTTGAAGGGACTCTGCCCGATCGGTAGCTGCGACGTGTGTTCGAGATCATGGTGTTTGAAACGGAGCTGAACATGGCTAATCATTTTCGTTGGGAAGATGTGAAAAGTTTGCGGACCGCGCCGGATGCTGGTGTGCGCTAGGCGGCCGAGATGGACCTTGCGCTTGGGCGTCACCTCGTGTTGTCGTTCCCGGAGCAAATACCGTTGGAGCTTCGAGACTCTATTCAGGTGGCCTGACTCCCTGGCGAAAAGCGCCTGAGTGCGGAAGGTGCAAGTCTTTGACGATTCTTGACCCCCTTGAAACAACGAAGTTTCGATCTACACTCATGCGAGTTTCTGGCCGAAAATTGACGATCGAATCGGCAATATCGGCTGAGCAAAAAATCGGAGAAAAACCGTGTTGCCCATCCTTTTGCCCATCTCCTGGACGATATTCAGCGATATCCGGCGCAAATCGCAAGAGTAAAACATGGTTCTGAGCAGGCTAAAGGTGACTCAACGGCACTCAGGGATACTCACTAGAGTCGATTCCTAAACCGCAGGCCGCAGGTTCAAATCCTGCCGTGGGCGCCAAGATGCGGTGAGTCACAACCGCCAGAGGGCCTATTCGGCAATAACATGAACTCGATGAGTCTCATGATCGATCGGGCTGAGCTGTGGCGCTGATGAGCGACCACCCGACGTCTGCCTATGACCTGCTTCGAGCGGCCGACCACCGCAGGATGCGGTGGCTCAACAACGGCGGCTGGACAACCGAGATCATCGCCTGGCCAGATCCAGACCATTGGGATTGGCGCGTGAGTGTCGCCGACATCGAACAGAGCGGCGCGTTCTCCGTCCTGCCCAACGTCGACCGCACGATTGCCCTCCTCCAGGGCAATGGTTTCACGCTCACGACACCAAATCAGCCGACAACCACAATCAATCGACCGCACAAGCCGTTCGAGTTCCGTGGCGATGAGCCGACCGACGCCACGTTGGTCGACGGGCCCGTAGAAGACCTCAACCTGATGGTTCGCCGCTCAAGCGCACCGCGACGCCTGCGCTTCGTCGAAGTCGTCGGAACGGTCGAACTCACCGATGTCGAGCTGGCCGTCGTCTTGGTCGGGGGCTTACGCCTCGATGGCCACCACTTGGCTCGCCTCGATGCAATCCGTGCGATCGGCGGCGCCATTACCCTGCACGTGACAGCGGCCAACCAAGAACCCACGACCCTCGCCGTCGTCGCTTGAAAGTTTAAGCAACCTCTCAGGGTGCCGTAAATTGCGCTCGGGGTTTGGTTCGTGACGCCGCGACCACGGCGATCCGAATCTCACTACGATGAAGCCTTCTGGGCCGAAGTCTGGCAATCTCCGCAAAACCCTGAAGCGGTCGATGACTTCGTGTCGGAAGACTTCATCATCACGTCGGGCGGCGTCGATATTGTCTCGCGTGCAGCCTTCAAGGCTTGGATTATTGCTTTTCAGCGTACGGTCAGCGGACTCGAGTTCGACATCATCGAGAGCTTCCAGAACGAGGACGGCAGCCGCGTTGCCTCGCGCTTTCGCATGCATGGGCGCAACAAAGGCTTCCTCGGCACTGCGCCGGATCAGCGCCCATTCGCGTTCACGGGCACTGCGGTATGGGCAGTGCGAGCGGATGGCAAGCTGCTGCACAACTGGGTAGAACGAAGTGCTTGGGAGGCGTACCAGAGCCTGACGGGGGACGCTACGCGCTAGCTGACGCCAGTCCAGCGCCCCTACGTCGGTCACGTCGTCACCGGCGGCCATCGTCGTCTCGTGTGGTCGTCACACACTCTGGGGGCCGGTGGCATCGTTGAGATATGAGGAATATTTGTGGATCCAACTTGGGTGATCTGGGAAGGTGTTTACAACGCAGAGGCGTGCCGTCTGACGCGTCTTGCTCCGACTCTGGTTGGCCCCGGTGATGCGCCTGAAGTGGTCGCTGAGGCGGTCGTGAAATGTTCTCTGGTGCCTCTTGGGCGTCGAATCGACTCCCGGCCGTGCTCGATGACTATTCAATCGGGTGATATTGACTTTGGGAGGCCGTTGGTCGAAGAGAAACCTCAATGGTTCGCTCAAGTCGTGGCCACTGGCTTTGTCGCGGTGGCAACCACATGACGCGATTATCTGAGCCTGATTAGGGACCGTCGGGACGGCTACATACGGCGTCGACCGTCGACCACGGCGGGCCATCGCGAAGCGCTCGCAGGAGTGCGTCACCCGATCGTCGGCCGTCCGGGAATTGATCGTCTCGATCCCACCGCCACGCCGCCACCATGGCCAGGCAGAGGCCTCGACATTCGTTGAGCAGCTCTACATCAACGTTAGGGTAGTGCTCGCTCACCGCCTCGGGCGCATACGCGATGTCGATCTCGACCGGTCCGCGGCAGCTCGTCTCGAGGTCGATAAACAACGGCCCGTATTTCGTGTTGAGCACGTTTCCGTCATGCGGTTCGCCGTGCAGCAGTTGCTCAGCGGCACCTCGCTCCACGATCGCTCGTTGCAGGTCGCGCAACCTACTGCTCAGAAGTTCCCGGTCAGAATCAGATAGCGCTGGAGAGAGTTCTCTGCTCTGCGCGATTTGCTGAGCCTCCGCTACTCGATCTCTGAAGTGCGGGGTCACGAGATGGATTTCGCGCAGGCCGACATGTAGTCGTTCCAGAGCACGCGCGTAATCAGCAGGCGCGACAGGTTGACGTGACACCCGTTCGTAATACGTCCAGATATTTATCGCGAAGCCATCACAGAGGTGGACGCGTGGCTCGACTCGGGGGTCAAGTAGTGCCACAGGGCTCCGGGCTTTCGCCAAGTGTTTGGCGAGCTCGACCTCGAATTCCGCGCTCATGTGGTGTACTACGGGCGCTATCCGGAAAACGACATCGCACGGCATCAGCCGAAGGATGAGCCGCGTCGAGTCCTGGAGCACGACAGCATCGTCGACTTCGCCTACCCGGCAGATGGCCGTCACGTCACAAACGCCGCGTCGAGTCCTGGAGCACGACAGCATCGTCGACCGTTAAATCGAGTGATGCGGCGGTCGCCTTGGCCGCACCGACCGCTCGGTGAAAATCTGATGGATCCATCGTCGCCCTATCCCGTTCTGGTTTACCACCACGACAAATCTACTCAGGCGCGTGCGGCGACGATGAGGAGCGTCGATGCCGCGATGCTGGTGGCGGCCCGAAGGTGGTTCCAGCGCGTCCACGAGGTCGCGTACGCCTTCCACAGTAGAGCTGTGTCGATGGCCCGGGGATCAAGCGTGGCGAGCGCGTTGTTCTTCGGAACGTGGTACGCCACGGTCAACACAATGCCGACCAAAAAAACACCGGCAGCGGCCACTCGAAACAT
>JAYWAI010000335.1:0-11241 GCA_043782545.1 Acidimicrobiia bacterium | reverse complement strand
GGCCGTCGGTAGGAATCAAGATGGCCTCGTTCACGCCCAAGCTGGCCGCGTAGCGCAACTGTTCGTCGGCCTCAACCGGCCCGAGGGTGAGCACCGTTGACGTGCCACCGTTTCGTTCCACAATCTGTACTGCCTCTTCGACAGCACACTCTTCGTGAGGGCTCATGGTGAAGCCCAAAAACGCCGTGTCGACAGCGAGACCATCGGCGGTGATGTTGATGCGGGCCCCGGGCGCGGGTACTCGCTTGATGCACACCAGCACCCGCATCGCGTTACTGCTTCATCCGGGCGTCATCGGCGTCGAACAAGGGCTTCGAGCCCACGCGAGCAACCGTGACGGGATGCATTTCATTCATGTACATCACTTGCAACTTGGTGCCTTCAACGGCGTGGTGCGGGGGCAGATATGCCATCAACAGGAACTGGCCAAGCGACGGTGCCGCGCCGGCGGTGGTGACGCGAGATACGCGGCCTTTGGTATCAACAATCCGGTCGCCATCGAGCGTGAGAATCGGCTCGTTGCCACCGGTCATGAAACGGGGGATGCCAGCGGCGTTAATGTGTGAATCAACAGTCAGCGTGCACATGAGCGCGGCTGGGCCGGCTTCACGAGCGGCCAGGTAGGCGGCCTTGCCCACGAAGTCTGCCGACTTAACTTTTGGGCGATCCAGGCCCGCTTCGACGGGGTTGTATTCGCTTTCGAGCTCGGCGCCCATCAAGCGGTAGCCCTTCTCAATACGGCCGGTGAGGCCGTATACGCCAATGCCAACGGGGGTTACTTCAAACTCTTGGCCAGCGGCCCACAGCGTGTCCCAGAGGCGCAAGCCGTGCTCCATCTTGGTGTAAATTTCCCAGCCCAATTCACCCACATACGAGATGCGGAACATCGTCACGGGCACGCCGTCGATCAGCGTGTGACGCACGGAACCGTAGGGGAACGCCTCGTTGCCCAGGTCGGCCTCGGCCACCTTCGCCACAAGCTTGCGGGCATTGGGGCCCCACACGCCAATGGTGCACAACGACGTCGACATGTCGGTGAAGGTCACCGAACCGTCGGCGGGCAAATGCTTGCGGAACCAGTACTGGTCACGTCCGCCGTCGAAGGCACCGGTGACTACGCGGAAGTGATCGTGTGCCAAACGCATGATGGTGAGGTCGGCTCGGAAGCCGCCATCGGCGGTGAGTAGTGGCGTGTACACAGAGCGACCCACGGCCACGTCGACGCTGTTGACCGTGAGGCCTTGCAGGTACACAAGTGCGCCGGGCCCCGTAATGTCGAATTCGCAAAACGCCGTGAGGTCGACCATGCCAACGCTGTCACGCATGGCGAGGTGTTCGGCGTTGATGATCGGCGACCACCAGCGAGCATCCCACTCGTGCGGACGGGTCTTGGTGGCTTCTGGGTACTTGGCCAACAACTTCGCATTCGACGTATACCACTGCGGGCGTTCCCAGCCGCGGGCATCGAAGAATTCGGCGCCCAGGGCTTCCTCACGGGCGTAGAAGGGGCTGCGACGCATGCCGCGTGATGACGCCCATTGCTCACGTGGGTGCACGATGCCGTACGTCTTGTTCCAATGCTCGGCGCAGCGGGCGTAGATCTGATGCTCGGTGCGTTCGTGGGCGTAGAAGCGTGAGATGTCGCTGCTGTGGGGCTCGCACACGTGCGGGTAGCCGTACGTCATCCATTCGGCCACAAGCTTGGCAATACCGGGGCCCTCCTTGATCCACACCGCCGCGGCCGACCACAAGTTTTTGACTTCGATGGTTTCGCCGAGCACCGGCATGGCGTCAGGTGTGAGCGACAACAGACCGTTGATGGCGTAACGGATTTCCGCCGTTTCCAAAATCTCCGGCATGAGCGTAAGAGCGTCTTCCATCTGCGGATCGAAGTCGTCTTGTGTGAGGGGCAATTCGGTGGGCGACAGCGCGGATTCTTCGTTGGAAGGGATGTCGTCGGGGTGATGGAAAATCGGGCGGTGAGCATATGAGCCCACTTCCATCGAGCCAGACGATTGACGCTCGTACATGAACGTATCCATGTCGCGAATGATCGGGTAAGCGACTTCTTGGCCGGTCTGTTGCAAGATGTCGATGGGCCCAACGTCGGCCATTTGGTGCACGGCGGGCGTCAGCGGAATGGTGGCGCCAGCCATCTTGGCAATGCGGGGGCTCCACACGCCACAGGCGATAACCACCACGTCGGCTTCGATGCGACCCTTGTTGGTGACGACGGCTTTGACGACGCCGTCAATCACTTCTACGTCGAGCACTTCGGTATTAGCGAACACGGCCAGGTGCCCGCCATCCACGGCTTCTTCACGCATGATGGTGCCGGCGCGCAATGAGTCCACGACCGACACGCTTGGCGTGTAGTAGCCGCCGATGATCACGTCTTGCTCGATGAAAGGCACGAGCGCTTTGACTTGTGCTGGGGTGAGCAATTCGGCTTCGATGCCCCACGCTTTGGCCGAAGTCATGCGACGGTTGAATTCCTCTAGACGTTCTGGCTTACGAGCCACTTCGATGCCGCCACACGTATTGTTGACGCCCATCTCGATGTACTGGCGCTGGCTATCGAGCGTGAGCAGCGCCATTTCCTTGTTGTGATCGGTCGGGAAAATGAAGTTCGAAGCATGGCCCGTGGAGCCACCGGGGTTGGGGAGTGGGCCTTTGTCGATGAGCACCATGTCAGTCCAGCCAAGGCGGGCCAGGTGGCCAGCCAAACAGTTACCGACAATGCCAGCGCCAATAATGACGGTCTTGGCTTTGGTGGGGAACTCACTCATCAAAATCTCCTCGAACGGAACGCACTTCTGCAGCGAAAACTCCACGAAGTCTGCCACAAATCCCGCCTAGCGGAATGATTCCACATCCTGGAATCCTGCCGACCGGGGCGCGTTGGTCGGGAAGGCGGGATTCGAACCCGCGACCCCCTGCTCCCAAAGCAGGTGCGCTACCGAGCTGCGCTACTTCCCGTTTCAACAACGGCTCGGGAATGCTAGGCGATCGCCACTACCGGCAACGATCACATTCGATTGATTTCGCGCTTTGGCCGAACAGAAACCCGCGCTGCGACACCCGCCCGGTACACTGCCACCCCTGTGAATGCAACTGTCGAATCCCTCGAGGGAAACAAGGTCAAGGTCTCGGTCGAGATCTCAGAAGTCGAGTTTGATAAGGCCATTACTGCTGCCTTCAAGCGCATTGCCAAAGAAGTGAATGTTCCGGGCTTTCGTCCCGGAAAAGCACCTCGCAAGCTGCTTGAACAGCGCGTAGGCAAAGAAGCAGGTCGCGAGGAAGCACTGCGAGTAGCGCTACCTGAGTACTACGCCGAAGCAGTCATCACCCATGAGGTCGATGTCATCGCGGCACCAGAAATCGATATCACCGAAGGTCAAGAATCTGGCCCTGTGGCCTTTACCGCCGTGGTCGAGGTGCGGCCTACGGTATCGGTGGCTGGCTACGGCGGCCTTCAAATTACGTTGCCCAGCCCCGTGGTCACCGACGAAGAGATTGATGCCCGCGTCGACCGATTGCGGGAACAGTTCGGCGAGCTCGCCACTGTTGAACGCCCGGCCGAAAAAGGCGATCACGTCACTATCGACATCGAAGGTTCCCAAGATGGTGAACCCGAGCCTGGCCTCACCGCCGAGGGCTACATGTACGAAGTGGGCAGCGGAGGCGTTGTCGAGGAACTCGATACTCAGTTGCTGGGCGCCTCAGCGGGCGACGTCTTGAGCTTTGATGCCCCGCATCCTGACCCAGATCGAGACGAAATTCATTTTGAAGTCACGGTGCAAGAGGTCAAATCCAAGACCCTCCCCGAGCCGACCGATGAGTGGGCCAAAGACGCGTCCGAATTTGACACCATTGCCGAGCTACGCGCCGACACGGCCAAGCGCCTCAAAACTGTCAAGGCCATGCAGGCCACTATGCAGTTGCGCGACAAGGCTGCCGAGGCACTTGCCGAGCTCGTAGAAGATGAGCCGCCGGCCGCGCTGATCAACCTCGAAGCACAAAATCGTTTGCGTGACCTTGAAATGCGTTTGCAGGCGCAAGGCGCATCGATCGAGCAATACCTTGAAGCCACTGGACGTTCGCAAGAGGAAGTTGTCGGCGAAGCGCTCGAAGTTGCTGGAAAGATGGTCAAAGTCGATCTTGCCTTGCGTGCGCTTGCCGATGCCGAGGCAATCACCGCTGACGATGAAGAAATTGATCTCGAGATAGACAACTTGGCTCGTCGCAACGGTCGCAAACCCAATCAATTGCGCAAAGCCATTGAATCCAACGGCGATATTCCCAACCTTCGGGCCGATATTCGTAAGCGCAAGGCGTTGGAATGGCTCGCCGAACACGTTTCACTGGTAGACGACAACGGGGCGGCAATCGACCGCGCCGATCTTGACATCGTTGGGCTTGATCTTGAGGCCGATTCTGCCGATGATCACGATGAACACGACCACCATCATCACGATCATGATCACGACCACGATCACGATCACGACCACTAAAGGCTGCGCTCATGATCGAACCTATTCGTAACTACACCGAACCGCTCCGCAACTACATGGTTCCGAATGTCATCGAGCAGACGAGCCGCGGCGAGCGCCATAGTGACCTGTTTTCTCGGCTTTTGCGCGACAACATTTTGTTTCTCGGCACGCCGATCGACGACACCGTGGCTAACCTGATTTGCGCCCAGCTGTTGCATCTCGAAAGCGAAAATCCTGATCGGGATATCAACATTTACATCAACTCGCCCGGTGGCGATATTACGGCGCTGTTTGCCATTTACGACACGATGCAATACATCAAGCCTGACATCACCACCATCTGTTTGGGTCAGGCCGCTTCGGCCGCCGCGGTGCTGTTGGCGGCTGGCACGCCTGGCAAACGCATGGCGTTACCACACGCTCGAGTCTTGTTGCACCAGCCGTACGGTGGCGCCATGGGGCAAGCAGCCGATATCGAGTTAGCCGCAAAAGAAATTTTGCGCATGCGGGAGCTGTTGGAAGAGATTTTGTCTCGCCACACTGGTCAAACTACGGAACGCATCTCGAAAGACACTGATCGTGACTTCGTGATGTCCGCACCTCAAGCGCTCGAATACGGCATTATTGATGAAGTGATCTCCAGCCGCGAGGTCGTTGATCGATCTGGGCCCATCGCGGCCATCAAATAGACCGGGGGTCCTAGTGGCGAAATTTGGCGACGGAGGCGAGCTACTCAAATGCTCGTTCTGCAGTAAATCTCAGAAACAAGTCCGCAAACTCATTGCGGGCCCAGGCGTTTATATCTGCGATGAATGCATCGAGTTGTGCAACGAAATCATAGACGAAGAACTTTCGGAAACACCCGAAATCGGCTTTGATCACTTGCCCAAGCCGGCCGAAATCTTTTCGTTCCTCAACGACTACGTCATTGGCCAAGACGCTGCAAAACGATCGCTTGCTGTCGCGGTATACAACCACTACAAACGCGTTCAGCACGGTGCCGCCAAGAAGGGTGATGTAGAGCTCGCCAAGAGTAACATTCTGCTCATCGGCCCAACAGGGTGCGGCAAAACGCTCATGGCGCAAACACTTGCCCGCATGCTCAATGTGCCCTTTGCCATCGCTGACGCCACGGCACTTACCGAGGCCGGCTATGTCGGCGAAGACGTAGAAAACATTCTTCTGAAGCTGATTCAGGCCGCTGACTACGACGTCAAAAAGGCCGAGACAGGCATCATTTATATCGATGAGATCGACAAAATCGCTCGTAAGAGCGAAAATCCGTCGATTACCCGTGATGTGTCCGGCGAAGGTGTTCAACAGGCACTCCTGAAAATTCTCGAAGGCACAACTGCGTCGGTACCGCCCCAAGGCGGTCGCAAACACCCGCATCAAGAATTCATCCAGATCGATACCACCAACATTTTGTTTATTTGTGGTGGTGCGTTTGCGGGCGTCGAAAAGATCATCGAAAACCGGATCGGGCGTGGGGGAGTTGGCTTCGGCGCCGACATACGTCGTGCTCACGAGCGGGTGACCTCCCAGCAGTTCAAACACATTTTGCCAGAAGATCTCATGAAGTTCGGTCTGATTCCCGAATTCATTGGCCGCCTGCCCGTAATTGGTGCGGTAGAGCCTTTGGACGAAGCGGCATTGATCGAAATTTTGACAACACCGAAAAACGCTCTCGTCAAGCAATACTGCAAGTTCTTCGAATTCGAAGACGTCGAGTTGGAATTCACAGAAGACGCACTGCAGGCCATAGCGGGCCAAGCAATGTTGCGAGCCACCGGCGCTCGGGGCCTGCGAGCCATCTTGGAAGAGGTTCTCGTCAATGTGATGTACGAACTGCCATCTCGCGACGACATTGCAAAGTGCGTGATCGACGCGTCAGTTGTGAAGGAGCGGGTGTACCCGACGTTGGTACCGCGTAATGCCGTGAGCCGGGTCGCTCGCCCCCGCCGGGCTGCATCCTGAGCGGCACGAAGTGAACTACTTCGAGGCGATTGCCTACCTCGACGAGCACGCCAGTTACGACGTGACGGGTCGTATCGAGTCACCCTCGCTGGATCGCATTCAGAAACTCATGTACGCAATGAGCGATCCTCACACGGCGTGCCCGTGGATCACTGTGACCGGCACGAATGGTAAGGGCTCCACTTCGGCCATGATTTCGGCGCTTGTCGCGGGCACCGACCTCGCGGTCGGGGGCTACAACAGCCCTCATATCCAACGCATCAACGAGAGAATCAGTCGGAACGGTCGTGCAATTTCCGACACCGAATTTGCCGAAGCAGTGCGCGAGGTGGCCACGATCGAGCCGCTTACGGGCGTGCGACCGAGCTACTACGACCTGGTTACCGCAGCTGCGTTCGGCTTTTTCGCACAGGCCCCGATCGACATTGGTGTGCTCGAAGTCGGCGTCGGCGGTCGATGGGATTCCACCAACGTGGCCGACGCGTCTGTCGCCGTCGTCACCAATATCGGGATGGACCATATGGAGTTTTTGGGTCCAACTCGGGCCCATATAGCGGCGGAAAAAGCGGGGATCATCAAGGCCGAATCGGTGGTGGTCATTGGCGAAACCGACGAAGACTTGTGGCCAATTTTCATCGAACAAGCGCGGTCCGTTGGCGCTAGCGACCTGTGGAAACGCGGCGTCGACTTCGATTGTGTTGGCAACGATTTGGCCGTCGGCGGCCGACTGCTCACAATCTCAACCCCAGCGGCCACATACAGCGATATTTTCGTACCGCTTCATGGCATGCACCAGGGCGAAAATGCCGCTATCGCACTCGCCGCCGCTGAGGCATTTTTCGGCAGTGCAATGGACCCAGAAGTGGTCAACCGGGCATTTGGCGACGTCGTGGTGCCGGGCCGCTTTGAAATTATGAGCCGGCATCCGCTCGTGATCATCGACGGTGCCCACAATCCAGCTGGCGCGGCTGTCGCGGCGCAGACCTTGGCCGACGATTTTCTATCTGGTGGCGATCTCGATGGCGAAGCGATCCTTGTTGTTGGCCAGCTCGTGGGTCGCGATCCTGACGTGTTTCTGGATTCGCTTGATGCTCAGAGCGCAAAGCTCGTCGTGTGCACGGAGCCCCCATCGGCCAGAGCATTGTCATGTTTTGATCTGGCTGCCGCGGCGAAACGCATTGGGTGCACCGTGTCAGTCGAAGCTGACTATCGGCGAGCCATTAACACGGCAATTGCCACGGCAAACCCCAACGACGCCGTACTCATCACTGGATCGTTATATCTCGCTGGAGCAGCCAGGACCCAGCTGTATATGCGCAACTAGCCAGCTGTATCGGCGCGACGGGCGCTGCCACCGGTTCACGGTGAGTCAGCCCATTGGCGCGTTTGACCTGGGTATTCGACCAAAGTGAGTCGAATTCTTTACCCTTGGGAGATGGATCGCACTCTTGTCATCATCAAACCCGACGGCGTCGAACGTGGCTTGGTGGGCCAAATCGTCTCTCGATTCGAACAACGAGGGCTCAAAGTCGTGGCGATGGATCTGCGCCAAATCGACGCCGATACTGCAGCCAAGCACTACGCCGAACACGAAGGAAAAGGCTTCTACGCCGATTTGATTTCGTTCATCACCCGGTCGCCTGCCGTACCCATGGTCGTTGAAGGTCCAGAGGATACGTGGGAGACCGTTCGGCTCATGATGGGGGCGACCAACCCACGCAAGGCCAATCCCGGTACAATCAGGGCAGACCTCGGTATATCCTTCACCGAAAATCTTGTTCATGGGTCCGATTCCGCCGAATCGGCCTCTCGTGAAATTGCCCTCTGGTTTCCACATTTGGCCGCCAGCTAGTTTCAGGTTCTCCGGGAATTCGCCGGTGTTAGCTGAATAAACGATCGGATTTTTCCTTGTCCCAACGTGTGCAGTCTCGTAGTCTTGGCGGGCCATCGTCGGCCTCAAAGGGACGCAACATGCCTGATCGAATGCGGAGTTCAATCAACGGCCGCGACATGGCCGTCGACCTCGGCACGGCAAACACTTTGATCTTCATTCGCGGCCTCGGCGTCGTTCTCAACGAGCCGTCCGTGGTCGCCATCAACAAACGCGACGGTAAGCCGCTTGCGGTGGGCATTGAAGCCAAACGCATGATCGGCCGCACGCCTGGCCACATTGAAGCCGTGCGACCGTTGCGCGATGGCGTGATCGCCGACTTCGATCTGTGCGAAAAGATGTTGCGCTATTTCATTCAGAAGGTGCACAACCGGCGGTGGTCTAAGCCCCGCATGGTGATCTGCGTGCCATCGGGAATCACCGGGGTGGAGCAGCGTGCCGTGCAAGAGGCTGCTGAGTTTGCTGGTGCGCGCAAGGCCTACATCATTGAGGAACCAATGGCCGCGGCGATTGGCGCGGGGCTTCCAGTTCAAGAACCTACCGGCAACATGATCGTGGATATTGGTGGCGGCACGACCGAAGTGGCCGTCATTTCGCTCGGCGGCATTGTGGTGTCACAATCGTCGCGAATTGCCGGCGACGAACTCGATGACGCCATCATTCAGTTCATCAAGAAGGAGTACAGCCTCGCCATTGGCGAACGCACCGCTGAGGAAATCAAGTTGGCGTTGGGGAGTGCATGGCCGTTGGAACAGGAACTCCACGCTGAGATCCGCGGGCGTGATTTGGTGAGCGGGTTGCCGCGCACGATCGTGACGACGACCCAAGATATCCGTGAGGCAATCGAGGAGCCGGTTGCCGCCATTGTGGATGCCGTCAAAACGACTCTTGATCGCACGCCACCGGAACTTGCGGCCGACATCATGGAACAGGGCATCGTGCTTGCCGGTGGAGGAGCGCTCCTGATCGGCATCGATCGTCGAATTTCACATGAGACGGGCATGCCGTGCATCATCGCCCCAGATCCGTTGTACGCCGTGGTGAACGGCTCAGGTCAATCGCTCCAAGAGTTCGAAGCTCTGAAAGGCGTCCTGTTCTCGTCGACTCCTAATTGAGTTTGCCCGTGCGTCGACGTACATCGTCCAACACATCTCGTCGCACAATCACGATACTTATTCTTATATCGGTTACGGTGCTCACGATTGATGCGCGGTCGTCAGGACCTATTCGTGCGATTCGTTCGGTGGCACTCGACATCTTCTCGCCCGTACGATCGGCATCTGATAAAGTCTTCTCACCATTTCGGAGCGCCTGGCACGGAGCGTTCAAATACGACGACGTCAAACGCGACAACGACAAGCTGAAAGCCGAAGTCGAACGCCTTAAAGGCGATGCCGCGAACGGCAAAGTAGCGATTGGCAAGCTAGATGCGTTGCAAAAGGCCACCAGCCTCCCGTTTCTCAGTCAATACAAGCGAATTGCCGCCGAGGTCGTGTATGGCCCATCCTCCAATTACGACGACACCTTTCAAATCGCCAAGGGCACGAATGATGGCGTCACACTCGGCGATCCGGTCGTTACTGGCGCGGGCATGGTCGGGCGCGTGATTCAGGTGGCCAGCGGTCATTGCGTCGTTCGACGCCTCACCGACCAACGCACGGGAATCGGGGCACGAGCGGTCCCGGCTTTCAACGGTGTTTTGGAGGGGGCAGGTGCCGGGCAGCCATTGCGGTTTACCGGCATCACGCTAGGGACAAAAATCGTCGTTGGGGTGACGGTGGAAACGTCGGGAGCGACAGGTAGCGATCTGCCCGCCGGTATTCCAATCGGCGTGGTGTCGAAGGTGAAAAACAAGAGTGGGTCGGGCTACTTGGAAATCGAAGTGACTCCTTTTGCATCACTGGATGAACTGGTGTACGTGACCGTCATTGCTACGAAATCCAAGGCTCCATGAGCGGACTGCCTGGCCGGATTTCTCGTCTCACAATTGTGCTGGTCACGACCTTGATTTTTCAAATGGAGCTGATCACTAAGACCACGGTGTTTGGAGCGCGAGGCGACATCATGCTCGGCATCGCAGCTGTAGTTGGCGTCGCTGCGGGCGCTGAAATGGGCGCCGTTATTGCCTTTGTCGCGGGCATGCTCACTGATGTGGTGGTGACAACACCGTTCGGGTTGAGCGCGCTGTGTTACTGCCTCGTGGCCTATGCAGTGGGCACTTTTCATCGCTCGCTTATGCGAACGGGCACTTTTACCGTGCCCATGGTGGGCGTCGTTGCCTCGGCGATTGGTGCATCTCTGTTTGGGCTGATGGTCGAACTTGTGGGGTCAGTTCACGTGTTGAACGGAAAGTATTTGCGGATCGTTGTGGTGACAGCGTTGATCAACGGCGCGTTTTCAGGGCTACTTTTGCGGGTGCTGCGGTGGGCAACCCTCAACGATGGTGGCAGAATGCGATTGTGATGTTGCAGGAGGTACCGCGATGAGCTCGGATATTTCCCGCACCAGGATCGCTGTAGTGGGCGTTGTCGTGACCGCGCTATTTGCTGCCCTGTTCGCTCGCTTGTGGTATCTCCAGGTCCTTTCAGCTCCGTCGTACCGTAACGCCGCGGCGTTGAATCGCACTAAGGAAGTACAAATCGAGCCGCGTCGAGGTCGAATCCTGGATGCGGCAGGCCGACCTCTAGCCGACAACCGAGCCTTCCCAACGGTGCTGGTAGATCGCGACCTGATCGGCTCGACCAAGAAACGAACGAAGCTTTTTGCGCAGTTGGCACCGATTCTCAAGGTCGATCCCACGGTTTTGGACGCCCGATTCAAGAACGATATTTACAATCGGCAACTGCCGCTGCCGGTTGCTGAAGATGTCGACCAATC
>JAYWAI010000334.1:0-11242 GCA_043782545.1 Acidimicrobiia bacterium | reverse complement strand
TCATGGCGTGGCGATTTGTGCTCGGCGCCTTGGCTGGGGGGTACTGCGCTCACTGTTGGCTTCCACGGTGATCGGGGTCGTGGTCATCGCCCACCTCCGATACGGCAATACGACCACGGCAGGGTTGCCTACCTGGCGCACTTGGCACGAATTTTTGCGCGACCTGCGAGAAGCCCGCCAGCAATTGAATCTTGTTTCGGCACCCGCTCCGGCGCTGCCCGGATTTCTGAGTTTGGGTGCCGCCAGCATTTGGTTGTTGTCGTTTGTAGCCGATTGGTTTGCCCATCGGTTGCGCGTTGGATTCGAGGCGACTCTGCCCAGCGCCATTTTGGTCGTGGCCACGTCGCTCTTGGCCGACCGAAGCGACAAGGGCCTCGTCATCATTTGGTACATCGTTGTGGTGTTGGGGTTCCTTGCTGTTCACCGCGCCGATCGATTTCGATCGCCTTCTGGCTGGGTGCGTACGGGGCCAGCGGCTCCATCGGTTAACAGTCTCGGAATAGCGGCCGTGGTAGCCGCGTTTGTTGCCGTTACGACGGCGGTGGTGAGCCCTCGCCTGCCGTGGGCATCGAATCCTCCGATAGTGAATTTTCGTCACCACAGCGACGACGGCACGTTTAGCGTCAACCCAATTGTGGATCTGCGAACGCGACTCACCTCACAGTCCAAAGCAGAAGCATTCACCGTTACGTCATCGCAGCCCTCGTACTGGCGGCTCACCTCACTCGACAATTTTGACGGGACTGTGTGGCGAACGGACCGGACCTACGACGACGCCGGCACCTCCATTTCTGCGCAATTGCCCAACAGTGAATCTGTCTTCATCCATCAAGCCTTTGTGGTCAACAAACTGAGTTCGATCTTCCTTCCCGCCGCCGCCACGCCGACTCGTGTCACGGGCACATCGGACTACCGCTTTGATCAGGTCAACGGCAGTTTGATTTTGCGCCGACCCAACGCCTCGTCAACGCAATACGAAATTGATTCTTTTTCTCTTCGTCCGGCGGTCTCGTCCCTCATCGCCAGTGACAACAACCCCAGCTTTATCGACAATGCAAGATTCACTCAATTGCCCTCGCCGTTCCCGACCGCGGTGGCCGAAAAAGCGGTCGAAATCACCGCTGGGGTACCCAGCCGCTATGAGAAAGCCCTAGCCCTCGAGAAATACTTCCAAGCCGATTTCACATACGATCTCAGCGCCTCACCAGGCGGCGGATCCAAGGCACTTGAGCGATTCTTGTTTGAAACCAAACGAGGCTATTGCGAACAATTTTCTGGAGCATTCGCGGCTATGGCTCGGTCCCTCGACATCCCCGTGCGCGTGGCCGTCGGTTTCACCCAAGGCCAAGCCGATAGCGCTGGCGTCTATCACGTAAGTGGCCGCCACGCTCATGCGTGGCCCGAGGTGTACTTCAACGACATTGGTTGGGTCCCCTTCGAACCGACCCCCGGCCGTGGCGCCCCAGGGTTTGAGAGCATCACCGGCCTTGCTCCGGCGCAATCCCAAGACGTCGCGAACGGCGCTACGACAACGACCAATGGAGCGTCGGCGACCACTAAACCAAGTGGCCCCTCGACCACACGACTTCCGAAGGACCGTCGGGATCCTGCGACCAATACGGTGCCGAAAAAGATCGTCAACCAACCGTCCGGATTCGTGCGTCTAGTACTCGCAGTTGCCGCTCTCTTAGGCGTTCTGGCCGCCCTCGTTGCGCTGTTGTATACGGCCCGGTTGTTGCAACGGATATTCCGACGCCGCCGTCACACATCGGGAACCGCCCGAATCAGATTGGCATGGGGGGAACTCGCTCTAGCAATTCGCTCTCGGGGCTTGACTGCCGAGCCGCACGTCACGCGGGTCGAACTCGCAACGGAAGTAGCCAAGCGCCTGCGGTATATCAAGCTGCCCGCTACCAGCCAAGAGCATTTAGTTGGCGTGGCACGAGAAGTAGACGCGGCCACATTCGGCTCACACGAACCAAACGAGGAATCGGTACAACGGGTCGTGAGCGACGTCCACGCCACCACTGCCGCGCTGCAGGCCCATCGCCGTCGATCGAGGCGCGCCTGGGCGGCAATCAACCCGGCCGTGCTGTTTTGGCGAATGCCGGGTTAGCTCAATTCAGGCTATTCGCGGCCACGCCGAAAACGATCGCGTAGACCGCCTTCTGTTTGTGCCCGACGCAATTTGCTGGTCAGGTCGGCGAGCCCGGCTCGGCCAACCTTGCGTAGATGGTGTTCCAAAATGAGTACAGCTAGCAACATCACCACGAAACCGGCACCGGCCACATAGACCGACGACGCCAAGCTCCACAACACCAAAGCGAACCCAACAACAAATCCAACGATCGCGAATTTAATTCGGCGAATTGAATCGGTGTACACCGTCGTGGTCGCCATTTGCTCGGCCAGCCCGGGGTCGTGTTCGTAGAATTGGCGCTCAATCTGAGACAGGATGCGGTTTTCTTCGTCGCTCAATGGCATACGCCACCCCCTTGCCGAAATTCTCTTAGCTCGTTGGCGATCGTGACTCGCACACTCACATGTGCAGTGTTACACACTTGAGGCCCAACAACAACGCAGATCGTAGAGGTTACGGCGAATGTGTCGGTAAACTCCGGGTCGCTTTTGAATTTCGAGCCGGGCCGATGGCTGCTGTGCCAAACCGCTCCCGCACCTCGTCAATCGCCACGCTCGCCGCTTGCCAATCGGCGCCAGTCGCGGCCACCCGAGTACCTTCGCCCGTCGAGGTCACGTCAGGAGTTGACCCAGGTGAGGCGGCGAAAATGTCGAGTTCGAGTTGTTCAGACGACGCCACACCGAATCCGGCTCCGCTGACACCCACTAATCGAACTCCCTTTGATACGTCGACGCCCTCCAGCAATACCGACACCACGCGCAATATTTCCGGTCCCGTTGCCAACGGTTGGTCGACCGTCTTGGAGCGGGTGACGAGTTGAAAGTCAGCAAACTTCAGTTTGAGTTGAATGGTCTTGGCCGCTACCTCGTTGCGCCGTAACCGACTTCCCACCGAGTCGCACAGCCGTACTAGTTCGGCTCGGATTTCTTCGTGTGTATACAAATCGCGGTTAAACGTTTCCTCGTGACCAATCGACTTCGTCTGTCGTTGCGGTACCACAGGACGCGAATCGATTCCGTTTGCCAGCGCATGCAAATGGGCTCCGGCGGCCTTCCCAACGGCTGCGGTCACGACGTTCACGGGAGCAGCGGCCAAGTCAGCGACCCGGTTAATCCCTATACGTTCCAGGCGCGCCAAAGTCGCTGGCCCGACGCCCCACAACACCTTGACTGGCAGCGGGTGGAGAAATGCCAATTCACCGCCGGTGGGTACCTCAAAAACGCCTGGACCAAATATCGGACCGTTCACCGATGCCCGCGGTTTTGCTGCTTCGGAGGCCAGTTTGGCAATGAACTTTGATGTCGCCACACCAACCGAACATGTGAGTTTCAGTTCGTTGAAAACAGCAACCCGAATGTGTTGCGCAATGACCGTTGGCGTGCCCATCAAACGTTGACTCCCGGTCACGTCCAGAAACGCCTCGTCAACCGACACCGGCTCCACTAAGGGCGTGACGGAATGAAAGATTTCGTACAACTCGGCCGACACTGCCCCGTAGAGGGCATGGTCGCCGGGCAGGAACGTCAGACCAGGGCACTGTCGACGAGCATGCACAGAGGCCATGGCGGAATGAACGCCGTGGGCACGGGCTTCGTAACTGGCGGCGGCCACCACTCCCCTGGGTCCGTCGTAGCCGACCACCACGGGTGTACCGCGCAATTCGGGGTGGCGTCGCAGCTCCACAGACACGTAAAACGCGTCCATGTCAACATGCAATATTGCTCGCTGAGATGTCGTTGCGGTGGCATCAGCCGTTGGCATGAAATGCCTACCCGTCGAGCCGGGTAATCACCCAGTCAGATCGTTTCTGGCCGATCATGTGGTAACGATACGAACGGGCGCCGCTCGGCGCGGGGCCGTGAGTCAACAAGTCTGTCAGCGGCTCGCTGACCCACATGGGCGAGTCAACCACTTTGGCCAAACACATTTCGTGATTGAGGTGCACCGCCTCGATGACGATGCCGTCGGGGTCGTTGAGCACAATCTCGCCGGAATGCGCAGCGACGTGGTGGACTTCGACCCGCATTTCCCAACCCAGGTCTGGCGCAGTCGTTACGACCTCATACATTTTGTCGCCCCACTCCGTCACCGTAAGGCCGGTTTCCTCGAGCACCTCACGTGCCAAACCGTCCAAAATCGGCTCGCCATCTTCGATAACTCCACCCGGGGTCGTCCAATCAATTCGCCCGTCTCGCCGTTTGTTGCACACGAGCAACACGCCGTCTGGGGTCGTGATGAACGCTCCTGCAACTTGCCATTGACGCATGTGTCCATTCTGTCACGACATGCCGTTCGGGACGGCCGGAATGGCTGAGAACGTGAGCCCCTAGTGCGGCTTCGCCGAGTGCATTGGACGCCGAAATATGCGATCTCGAATGCCCCACCAGGTCACCAGAAGCAATGCCTCGACCACAATTTTGCTTGACATTTTGGACTCGCCGAGTTGCCGTTCACGAAATGAAATCGGCACCTCCGCAATGTCGCCGCCATGCCGACGGACCTCGTACGCCATCTCGATCTGGAACCCGTAACCGTCGGCCTTGATGACGTCGAGATCAAGCGTCCGCAACATCGTGGCTCGATAGGCTCGAAACCCCGACGTGGCATCCTTTACACCCATACCAAGCACCATCGAGGCATATTGATTGCCGCCGCGCGACAGAAGTCGACGGTGCCAAGCCCATTGGGGAATGTGCCCACCGGGCACGTATCTGGACCCAATAGCTAAGTCTGCACCGGCCTCCACGGCCTCGATGAGGTCGGGCAATGCTGCTGGATCATGTTGAAGATCCGAATCCATTTCGATGAGGATGTCAAACCCTTCCGCCATACCCTTTCGGAAACCAGCGCGATAGGCCGAACCCAACCCAGACTTGCCTTCTCGACGCAATACTTCAACCCGACCAAGCCGTTCGCCGACCTTTTCCGCTTTGTCGCCAGTGTGGTCGGGGCTGCCATCGTCAACGACCAAAATATTTGCGCCGGGTGCATTCACGCGGACCAGTTCTAATATATTTTCAATATTGGCCGCTTCGTTATACGTCGGCAGCACCACCAGAACGCGCACCCGGAGATTGTAGCCAGGTACGGCTTAGCTACGATTCCTTCGTGGCCCAACTTCCCCTCGCCGAAACTTTCAAAGACTCGGCGCTGCCGGCCCGCCGCGTGCGGGCAATCGCTTTTTGCACCATCATTTTGGGCGGCATTTTCGGCGGGTTGATTGGGTACATGACGGTCTCTCTCCAGTGTCACGGCAACTGCTCCGTGGCGGACGGCCTGGGCACCCTGGTGGGATCCTCGCTGGCAGCAATGGGGTCCGCCATTATTGCGGTTTTAGTGCTCCGGGCCATGACGGAGTGGCAGCGCCAACGGCGCTAAAAATTGGCGTCAGCGCACGAGCCGGACGCGCCGAAAGCCTTCTGCCAATCGAAGCCCGACGTTTTGCCCTGCTTCGCTGGCCCTGACCCTCAGAAACTCTCGTGCCCATTGCGTATTTTCGCCCAATTGCGTTCGGTGGCTGCGCAGCGCATCAACCTTGCGGTCCAGCGATGATTCGATGTCGACCCACACGTCAGGATGATGCGTGCCTGACATCAGAATCGTGCCGACCTGATGAGCCTTACCGTCGTCGGGAAAATATAAGCGACTCCCCGCCGCCGGCGCAGCGGCATCCAGGGCGGCCCAACCAATCATGCGGTGATCGTGATGATTCACATACGCATCGCCGAAGAACACCGCAGTTGGGTCGGGGCACAACACGAATTGGGGTCGACGGCGACGCAAAATGGCGACAAGTTGGCGGCGCAGTTCCAGTGAATTTTCGATCTCGCCATCGGGAATTCCAAGATTCACCACCGAGGTCAGGCCCAAAATTCCAGCTGATTCCGTTACCTCACTAGCGCGCTGGGCCACGAGTGCGGCCACATCGACCATGGGTTCGTTTGAACCCTTATCGCCAAGTGCCCCAATGACGAGGTGAACCTCGGAACCAGCGGCTGCCCACCGAGCCAACGCTCCTCCACAAGACACTTCAGCGTCGTCGGGATGAGCGTAAATCGCCACCACGGATTGCGGCGTGTCTGACAGTAGCTGTTCGTTTGTCATGACCCGAGGGCCAAAAAGCGCAGTGGCATACGGCGCCGAAATCTAATGTGCTTAGGTGACTCAAGATGCTATGACAAATGTGTCAATTTTGTTACCGCTCCCGGCCCCCTCGGAGTTTCGGGAAATCGCGCAAGAAATCGCCCTCGAGGCAGCAGCATTGATCCGCGCCGCCGCCAAAATCGATCGTCATGGCGTCTCCACGAAATCGACGGGCACCGATATGGTCACCGCAACCGACAAGGCCAGCGAAGCACTCATTGTGACTCGCATTGCCGCAGCTCGCCCTCACGACGCCATACTCGGCGAGGAAGGCACCGATACAGTCGGCACCAGCGGCGTGCGATGGATCATTGACCCGCTTGATGGGACCACCAACTTTCTCTACGGATACCCGGGCTACAACGTGTCGATCGCGATCGCCGTCGAGGGCGTGGTCGTCGCCGGGGCGGTGTGCGACGTTCACCATAATGAGCTTTTCTCAGCATCACTTGGTGGGGGCGCCACCATGAACGGCCATCCAATTCGTTGCCGCGAGCCAGCGTCACTGGGCACGGCGCTCGTCGCCACCGGCTTTGGCTATCAGCCCCAACGGCGCGCCGCCCAAGGGGCTGTGGTGGCCAACATCATCGCCAGCGTTCGCGACATCCGCCGAGGCGGGGCGGCGGCCACCGACCTGTGTTGGTTGGCCTGCGGGCGCGTCGACGCCTATTACGAACGGGGGCTAGCGCCGTGGGATTTTTCGGCTGGTGCGCTCATCGCGTCAGAAGCTGGAGCACGGGTCGGCACCCTCGACGATGCCCCTCTCACCGGCGCGTTTGTCGTGGGGAGCACACCTGGAATCTTCGACCCATTGCGCGAGTTGTTGAGAGGCCACGGCGCAGACGCCGTTGTGTGAATCGCAAGATTTCATTCCCGTCGAGTGCTGCGACCTCATGAACTTGCTTCGTGTGACAGACTGCTTGGCGTGGGTACACGCATTCTGACAGTCGAAGACGACGAGCGGATTCGGGCGTCAGTGCGCCTCGCTCTAGAGGACGAAGGGTGGGTCGTTGACGAGGCAGCTACAGGCGAAGCCGCCATTGATGTTTTTGCTCGAAACCCGGCCGATGTCGTACTGATCGACATCATGTTGCCGGGAATAGACGGGTTCGAGTTGTGTCGCACATTGCGGCGAAATTCTGACGTCCCCATCGTCATGTTGACCGCTCGAGTCGACACTCATGACGTAGTTGCTGGGCTCGAAGCAGGCGCCGATGATTATCTCACGAAGCCGTTTGCACCCAAGGAATTGTCGGCTCGTATTCGCGCTCTTTTGCGACGAGTGCGCACTGTTGGGCCTGGCTCACCCAAACTCAAATTTGGCGACTTGGAAGTGCTGCCCGCTGAAGGCATGGTCAAGCGAGGCGCGGAGGAAGTACACCTCACTAAGACGGAGTTCCGTTTGCTGTGCGAGTTGGCGTCGAGCCCTGGGCGAGTGTTTTCTCGAGAGGCGCTCCTTGATGGCGTGTGGGGGTACGACTACTTCGGCGACGGCAGGCTGGTCGACGTGCACGTTCGTCGCCTGCGCACCAAGATCGAGCATGATCCAGCCAACCCGCGCCACGTCATTACGGTGCGCGGGTTGGGTTATCGCCTCCAGGCTTAGAGTCTGACGTCGCCGATTTTCGGGCGCAGCGACCCATGACCAAGAGCCCGGACGACACAAAATTCTTGGCCCCATTTCGGGCCAGAAGTCGTTTGCGTTTGCGGGCCCGCATCACCATAGCCTTTGCCATCGGGGCGCTACTTTTGAGCGCCATTTTGGTCGCCACCACCTATACGCTCGTGCGGCAAAACCTCCTTCGAGAGCGCGAGAGCGCCGCTGTAAATCAGGCGTATACCAACGCCAGAACGTTGGCGAACCGCCTCAACACGCAAGGCATCGACGTGCAGCAAGTCATCAACACTGCACTCCAGCTCCCTAAGGGTTCTCAAGCGCTGGCAGTGTTTGGCTCCAAGAGCGCGGCCTCGTCATTGAGTATCTCCGAAAAAGATCTCCCTTCTTTGCTGCGCAACACGTTGCAGCAAGGCAAGCCGGCCACTCAACGTTTCGTGGCTCACGGAAAAATGTATTTGGCCATCGGCGTGCCGCTGTCGAGCGTAAACGCCACCTACTTTGAAATCGAGTCGCTCACCGAACTCGAAGACACCCTAAGGTCGATCAGCGTGGCCCTCCTCGGCGCGGCGGCGCTGACCACAATTGCCGGCATCGTGTTGGGCGTGTGGGCCGGGCGTGGCACCCTGCGCCCGCTTAAAGCAGTCGGTGACGCGGCCGAATCCATTGCCAGCGGCAATCTCAATACCCGCCTCGTAACCGTTGGCGACAAGGACATTGCCCGCTTGACGTCGTCATTCAATGACATGGCCGCTGCCCTACAAAATCGGGTGGAGCGCGATGCCCGATTCGCGTCGGATGTGAGCCACGAATTGCGCAGCCCACTCATGACTCTCTCAGCGTCGATCTCGGTCCTGGAAGGGCGACGCGATGAGTTATCTGAAAAAGCCTCACAAGCACTTGATCTGTTGGTGGGCGATGTCGAGCGATTCAAAAACCTTGTCGAAGACCTCCTGGAGATTTCTCGGTTCGACGCTGGTGCTGTACGCCTGCAACTCGACGACGTCATCATCTCCGAACTGGTTGGCTACGCCGCGCGTACCAACGGAGCGGTCGCCGTACCCGTCATTGTCGGCGAGGGCGTCGAGGAAGTGATAGTGCGGGCCGACAAGCGACGCCTCGTGCGAGCGCTCAGCAACCTTATTGACAATGCCCGCAAATATGGCGGAGGGGCCACCGATATCACCATTGCGCTCGAGAAATCCAGCGTGTCGATATCCGTGAACGACTCAGGTCCGGGCGTGCCCGATGACGACAAAGAGATCATCTTCGAACGATTTAATCGCGGCGTGAACTCCAATCGCCGCGGCGGCACCCGAGGCGATGGCGTCGGGCTTGGATTGGCACTCGTCAATGAACACGTGCGGCTCCATGGCGGTCGAGTGTGGGTGCAAGACCGCCCTGACGGACGCCCCGGCGCATCGTTCGTGGTCGAACTTCCGGCCATGAGCGCCCGCGCCGCTCGCCGTTTTCGAGACAGCGAAGACCACGAAGACCTCTCGGATGTACCGACTTGATTACTCGACTAACACACCGCCAGCCTGGTGCGCGCCCACGACCAAGAGCCGCAGCCCGCACCATGGTGAGGTTCGGCGTCGTTGGCGCAATCATCCTGCTGACCGGGTGCGGGGTACGAGCGCAAGGCTCGCCTGTGGTGCTCGGTCACGACCGTATTCCCTTTGACCCGCAAGAGGCGCCATCCTCGACCACCACCAGTCCGTCGTTGTTGAGCGACCGGACGCTGAGCGTATTCCTAGTAACTGGCGACGGGACCCGCCTCGTAGAAGTCGAACGTCCAGTCAACAAGGGCGACAACCCCACGGCAGATCGAGCGGTGCGATCGCTAGCCGAGCCCCGCTCGCCCGCTGAAACTTTTCGCGGCTACCAAAATTTGCTGCCAGAAGGGGCCCACGTGCAGTCCACAAAATTTTCCACCAGCACGGCCAAAACACTGATCATCGATCTCAATGAGGCTTTCCGCCAAGTCGCGCCCGGCAGCCAAAAACTTGCCGTAGCGCAACTTGTGTTCACGGCCACTCGTTACTACAGCGTCGATCAAGTCACTTTCACCGTGGACGGCGCTGCCATCAAAGTACCCAACGAACAAACGCTTACCGATCAGCCGCTGAGCCGCGACAGCTTTCCCGCCTTGCTGGCCACGCTGGTCCACAAATGACCGCCACAATTCAGGTAACGACTCGCCCCGGATTTGTCGTTGCCATCGACGCCGGAACCACCGGCGTACGAGCCATCGCGTTCAACACCGACGGCCTGCCAGTGGCGAGGTCATACCGCGAATTCACCCAATACTTTCCGCAGCCCGGCTGGGTCGAGCATGACGCCACCGAAATCTGGGACGTCGTCCAAGTGGTGTTGGCCGAACTGAACACACAAATTTCCGGACCGATTCTGACCATTGGCATCACCAACCAACGCGAAACCATCGTGGTGTGGGACGCCCGCACCGGTAAGCCTCAACACAACGCCATCGTGTGGCAAGACCGTCGCACCGCAGCGCTGTGCGCACAGCTCGCCGATGACGGTCATCTCGCCCTCGTGCGATCCACAACGGGTTTGGTGCTCGACCCCTATTTTTCCGGCACCAAGCTGCACTGGCTACTCACCACCGGCGGGCTCGTCGTGGGCGAATTCACGTTGGCTGGCACCATCGACTCATGGCTCCTATGGAATTTGACCGGCGGGTGCTCAGACGTCACTCGTGCGCAAGCAGTGCACGCCACCGATCCCACCAACGCCAGCCGCACCCTGCTCTTCGATATTCGCAGCGGTGAATGGTCGCAACCCATGTGTGACTTGTTGGGCGTCCCCATGCACATACTCCCAACCGTTGTACCGTCGTCTGGTCGTATGGGGCTCACCTCGGCCTCGATCTCGGTCGGCAGTGGCATCCCGATCAGCGGGATAGCCGGCGATCAACAATCGGCACTCTTCGGCCAGACGTGTTTTTCACCTGGCGACGTTAAAAATACCTACGGCACTGGCTCATTCATCTTGATGAACACCGGCGACGTATGCCCTGAGCCGGTCGAGGGCCTACTGACCACTGTGGCGTGGCAGCTCACCGCGAACGGACGGCCGGGGCGATTGACATACGCCTACGAAGGAGCCGTTTTCGTGACTGGCGCCGCCATTCAATGGCTGCGCGATGGCCTTGGCATCATTGACAGCGCGTCGGAAATCGGCCCGCTCGCAGCATCAGTGCCCAGCGCCGATGGCGTCGTATTTGTGCCCGCATTAGCCGGGCTGGGCACACCATGGTGGGACCCAAACGCTCGTGGCACGATCGTGGGGATTACGCGTGGTTCGAGCAGAGCCCATATCGC
>JAYWAI010000333.1:0-1579 GCA_043782545.1 Acidimicrobiia bacterium | reverse complement strand
GGTCTCCTGTGGTGTTGCGAAACTTGGCAACACTGGCCAATCACGGCCGTCTAGGTGGCACGGGCTATTGCTCAATTCTCCCCGTCGACCAAGGCATCGAGCATTCGGCGGCCGCGTCATTTGCGCCGAATCCGATCTACATGGACCCAGCAAGTATTTGCGAGTTGGCCATCGAAGGCGGCTGCAATGCAGTGGCTTCGACCTTTGGCGTTTTGGGCTCGGTCAGTCGCCGCTACGCCCACAAGATTCCCATGATTGTGAAAATCAATCACAATGAATTGATGACGTTTCCCAATCAATTCGATCAGATCATGTTCGGTTCGGTGTCCAAAGCGTACGAACTCGGCGCGGTTGGCGTTGGGGCCACTATC
Organism: Acidimicrobiia bacterium; assembly: GCA_043782545.1. Lineage (GTDB taxonomy): Bacteria > Actinomycetota > Acidimicrobiia > Acidimicrobiales > JBBRKR01 > JBBRKR01. The sequence goes on along the minus strand of JAYWAI010000333.1, from coordinate 1,208 downwards.
TATTTCGGATCAGACAATTCGACGCGCCAAATTCAAGAAGTTTCCGCCGCATTCGAGGAAGCGCATCAGCTCGGCATGTTCACGGTGTTGTGGTGCTATCTGCGTAACAACGGTTTCAAAGTTGACGGCGTCGACTATCACGCATCGGCCGATCTCACCGCGCAGGCCAACCACATCGGTGTCACGATCGGTGCCGACATCATCAAGCAAAAACTGCCGGAAAACAACGGTGGCTACAACGCACTCAAGGGCTACGGCAAGACGTCACCCAAGGTGTATTCCGAACTCACCACTGACCACCCCATTGACCTGACACGTTGGCAGGTACTCAACTGTTATGCCGGCCGGGTCGGTTTGATCAATAGCGGTGGCGAGTCAAAGGGGGCCGGCGATCTCGCCGCGGCCGTCAAGACCGCCATCATTAATAAGCGGGCTGGTGGCATGGGGTTGATCTCGGGCCGCAAAGCCTTCCAACGTCCAATGGGTGAAGGCGTCGAGTTGCTCAACGCTATTCAGGACGTCTACCTCGACGCCGCGGTCACGATCGCATAGCCGGCCCGCGGTCACGATCGCATAGGTCGAATCACGAAACCCGTACGCGGCTTGGGCACAAAGAACGTTGACTTCGGGGGCATAAGCCCTCGATCGGCTGCCAGTTGCCGAATGGCTGGCACAGAAACTGGACGGATGAGAATTCCGTGCGAGGCGCGCCCGGCTGCCACAGCATCCAAAATATTGTCGACTCCGTGCTGATAGGCCACGTCGTGCGGCGTGTCACGCAAAGCGTGGCGAATACGAGCCGAGTCGAGATCGGCCACGCCCTCAAACGCGACATCTCGCGGCGAGAGCCACTGCCCCGCACCATTCGTATCGACAAGACACAATGCGCAACGCTCGACAACGTCTTGTGCGAACGAGGCCGTCACCGCTCCGGCCGGCGAGCGATCAAAATGGGCATCGATGGCGGCGTCGAACGCAACGGCTGACACCCCCGATATCAATCGGTGGATCGCCTGCACGGCGAGTTGCTCTTCGGTAAGTTCCATCACCAGCGTCATCGTGAGCTGGGCGTCGGTGAGCCCAGACTCGCGTGCGTACCGACGAGCCACTTCGTACCGGTGGTGACCGTCAGCAATCACAACGGGTGACTTGGCTACAGCAGCGCTTATAGCGGCGATCCGTTCTGTTTGGTGAACACGTTCCACGGT
>JAYWAI010000332.1:0-4260 GCA_043782545.1 Acidimicrobiia bacterium | reverse complement strand
ATCAGAAAGTGTGCTCCGGCTTTGCCGTGGTCGGTGCCGGCGTTGCCGTTTTCGGCAGCCCGTCGACCGAATTCCGACGTCGTCATGAGCATCACCCGACCTCCAAGACCGGCCTTGTCAATCACTTCAAAGAAATTCGCTATACCATTTCCGATGTCGGTGAGCAACGCCGCTTGACGATCGAGTTGATCAGAGTGCGTGTCGAAGCCACCAATACTCACCGTGATCACGTTGGTGTGGCGATCTTGCACAATCAAGTCAGCCGCGACACCCAACAACGCTATCGCCGAGTTGCGCTTTGCGCCGGCTGCCACCGACGACGGCTTAAACAAGGTCGTGGCATCAAGCGCATTTCTGTAGTTGTCGCCGAACGATGCGTAGGCGCTCGCCAGCCCAGACGCATCGGTGAGCTTGGGGGCAGTGACGTGAAATGCACTCGGATCCAACACCATCGTGGGGGTAGTGGTCGCTCCGGTGAGAGCCGGCATTACGCCACCGAGGGCGATCGCTTGTAGCGGCTCAGCGTGAACGGCATCGAGGTAGCGGCCAAGCCAACCAGTGGATCCGGTGGCACCAACCGTGCCATTCCACCACCAACGCATAGCTTCGAAATGCGACCGGTTCGGATTGGGAAACCCAACGCCAGCAACGGCGGCAAGGCGTCCGGCATCCCACAACGGAGCCAGAGGCGCTAGTGATGCGTGCAATCCAAAATCGGCGTTGCCGGCGAGCGCCACCGGGTTAGCAATGCCGAGAGTGGGGCGCAGATCTCGATAACGACCGTGCCCCGCACCCATTGGTATGAGCGTGTTGAGCCCGTCGTTACCGCCTTGCAGTTGCAGCACAACAAGCACGTTCCCGGAGTTGCGCAGCGTTGGGAGCGTCGGCGACGTGTTTGCCGATCCAGTCGACGCATGACTGTTGCTGCCGAGGGTGTTGAACGCGAGCACTCCAGCGGTTCCTGAGGCCACGGTGGCCGCAGAGGCAGCGATGAATTGACGACGATTGAGCATGATCAGATCTCCACGATTGATGGGCTGGCGTACGCCAGGGTGAGTCGTTCTGTGACGTTGGCCCGGCTGGCCAGCACCGAAATTTCGGCGTCGATGAATCCTTCTGGACGCCCGAGGCCATCGGCCAATGCCGCCCAATCGCTGTGAGCAGCAGCCGTGATCAGCGTGCTTGACTGCGGTGTGCCCGAGGCCAACAACCCCGCCAAGTTGAAGCGTTCAATCACTGTGCCAGCGGCGAGCCAAGCGTTGCCGCTGGGCCAACCCGAAACGTTCGGTGGCTCAAAGGGCACCTGGCCCGCGGCTCGCAAATGGGCACTACGGGGTTTGGGTGCCAAGGTCGCGCTAGTAGCTCGATGCAGACGCACCAGCCATGGTGTGGGAGCGCTCACGAACGACGTGGCGGGCGTTTGCAGCGAGCCTCGGAGCAACTCGGCAACGAGCACCGAAATGTCGTACGAACTCGAACGAAATTTGTCAGCAGCGTTAGCCACCAGCTCGGAGTCCACTGACGAGCCCAGCAACGCATTGGCTACCCGGCGGGCCACAAAGGGCGCGCACGGCGGTTGCGCCAATACCGCGTCAATCACCGTGTCAACATCGTGCACCTTGTGGCCCAGGTATGGCACTGAGGTGTCGTCGTGGCGCTGGGCCGAATATTTCACCTCCGTCGAGTATTTGTTGCCGCCGAATCCAGTGAGTGCCCGCGCGCCGTTGGCCACGTCGACTTCTGAATAGGCGAGTGTGCCGGAGGTGCCGAGCCCGAGCGCAAACAGTTCCATTAACTCACGCGAATAGTTCTCGTTGGGCGACTTGGCGGTGCTTTTGTAACCGTCCAAATAGATCAACATGGCGGCTTCGGTGGTGACCGCCCGCAGCAGATCTCGAAAGTTGCCGAGGGCAAACTTGTGCAGGGTTGCAATGTACCTGGCCATCAGCTCAGCATTTTTCACTCGGTCGCTGCCGGCCACTAAGTGGCCATGCCACAGCCATGTCATCCGATCGCCGAGAGGGTTCTCAGAAGCCACCATGTGGTCGAGCCAGGCTGCTACGGCAGTAGCCTCGCCCGTTCGTTTGTCGGCGCCGAGCATTGCGTGGTCGACGCCAGCGAACGGGTCGTCGTTGGCTCTGGTAGCACCAATCGACAACAACCGATCTATTTCAGACGCCGCGGTTTTCGATTCGGCCATTCGGGCGTCGAGCTCGCCTGGGCGCAACCCCAAGCCGGCCCGGCGGTGCAGCACGGCAATAGCAGTGCGTTGCGACGTGGGATCTGATGAGGAAGACATGCCGCCATGATCGGCCCCACATGTGATCAATCTGTGAAGATGACATGAGGAAGTCGCCAACGCCAGGAGAACTCGTGAAATTCGGAATCGCTTTCGCCAACGCCGCAGGGTTCGCCAACCCCGACAACGCCATCGCCATTGCACAAGGCGCCGAGGCCAACGGGTTCGACTCCTTGTGGACTGTCGAACATGTCATCGTGGCCGCCGGCTACCAATCGGCTTACCCGTATTCGCCCGACGGAAAAATGCCCGGCGGCGATAGCGCTGTGATCCCCGACCCGCTCGTGTGGCTAGCGTTTGTGGCCGCTCACACCACCACGCTGAAGCTCGGTACCGGCATCCTGATTTTGCCGCAACGCAGCCCAGTAGTGGTCGCCAAAGAGGTCGCCACACTCGATCGTTTGTCACGCGGCCGCGTGTTGTTGGGGGTCGGCATTGGCTGGCTCGAAGAGGAGTTTCAGGCCATTGGTGTGCCGTTCAAAGAACGCGGCGCACGTCTGGATGAGCACGTGGCCGTGATGCGTGAAGCGTGGAAGGGCAACAACATTTCCTTCGCCGGTCGCTTCACCAACTTCCCCGTGTCGTTCTCGCAACCAACCCCGGCCGACGGGCGCAGCGTGCCGATTGTGGTCGGTGGCCACAGCCCACAAGCAGCACGCCGGGCCGGTCGCATCGGCGATGGTTTCTTCCCCGCCGGCGGCACCGCAGATCAACTCACCGCGCTTCTGGCCATCATGCGCGATGCCGCCATCGAGGCCGGACGCGACGCCGACGCCATCGAAATTACCACTAGCGCGGCCAGCTCAATTGACGAGATGAAGCGATTCGAAGACATCGGCGTGCATCGTGTGCTCATCGGCCCTCGCCACTACGACGCTCGTGTCACCGACCAACTCGAGCGTTACCAGCAAGACGTCATCTCGAAAATGTAGGTCGGGCGGGCCTTCATTCGGCCCCGCTCGCGACGGCTCATCGAATCACCACAACCGCATCACACTTTGTTCACATCTGCCCCCGATCATGGTGACATCCCCCACCGGCCAGGCACCCGCCGAACCGCTCATCGAAAGGCACTACCCATGAACAAATTCACGAAATTCACTGCATCGATCGTCGCTGCTGGAGCTATCACGCTTGGTGCCGGATCGGCAGCGTTCGCCTCATCACCAACACCTACCGACCCCACTACCGAACAGGCCACGAAGAAACACACCAAAGCCGAAATTTGCGCTAACAAGGCCGAGATCGAAGCCAAGATTGCCACCCACCGTCAAGCAGTTGTGGATCGAATTGCCAAGTTGAACCAAGTCAAAATCGACAAAGCTGCCGAGCTGACCAAGCACCCCAAATTGGCCGAGAAGCTCGACGCCCGCATCAAGAAGTTGAATGACGGTCTGGCCAAAATCGACGGTCGCGTCGCTAAAATCGAAATCAAGTGCACCGCCCCCACCGCACCGGCAAACGCGACTCCCGCGAACGCCTAATTCACACGCCGGTGGGCACACCGGCCTTTGCCACCGAGGCTCGCACGACGGGAATTTCATCGTCGGCCAAAGGCTTCATCCATTGTTTCCGAGCTAGCGCCGCTTCATAGAACGGCGTTAGCTCGGCTTCTTTTTTGGCCAGACGAGCCGCCTCGCGTTCGTGAAATTGGGGCATCACGTCAGCGGCAAAAAGGTTGAGTGTGTCGCAGATATCGGAGTGCCGATTTTTGCCACCTTGTTGCAAGAACACCACCTGATCTACGCCGACGTCCTCGAAGGCTTTGATGTGCCGCTGCACATCGGCTGGTGCACCAATGCCAGACGCGTAGGAATCGCCTGCTGCGTCGGCCGTCACAATGGCGTGTTCAACGCCGCCGACGGTGGACGCCTTATAGTCATCCCACAGCGTGGTGCGGCCAGGGACGGTGTCTTGTGTAACAAGTGCTCCGAGCGCGTACCGAAAAAAGTGGAACCCAT
>JAYWAI010000331.1:0-4268 GCA_043782545.1 Acidimicrobiia bacterium | reverse complement strand
ACCACAAAGGGGTAACGGTGAAACAGCGAGTCGTTGAGCATGAGCCCTTTTTCGAGCCGCCTCACCGTAGATGGCAACACGAGTTCCGCATCGATACCGAACTTGGTGCGTAACTCCCCTTGCCATTGCTCAGCGAGCGAGGGGCTGCACAGCACCGCCAAACGCTGGGCGTCGCCTTGGGCAAGCAGTTCAGCCGCGATCATGCCCGCCTCGATAGTTTTGCCGATACCCACATCATCGGCAATCAACAAACGGGTGGTTGCTTGTTTGAGCGCCAGAAGCAACGGTACATATTGGTACGAGCGAGGCTCGACGGCGATGTGCGCAAGACTGCGGAACGGGCCAGCCGATGACCGAAACCCGACCCGAAGCGCGGTACGCAACAGCGATGCGCTCGACGCGTCGCCGAGATCGCTCGCATCGGGAGGCGCGAAGGTGGCTGCCGACACGTTTTCGAGGTGGGGAAATATGCCCGCCTCATCGTCTTCGCCGCCCCCGAGTGGGCGCACAATCAAGAAATCGGGTTCGCTCGTGGGCTGCACAACCCACTCGCGCCCCCTCACCGAAACAAGCGAACCGGGCGCGAATGTGACTGTCATTGCTTGGCTCCCTTACCGAACGTCGAAACGTTTCGCTTCACAATATTTTCCCAATCGCCGTCATAGGGGAACCGCACAATGCTCCACCCGAGGTCGATAAGGCGTTCCTCTGCCTCAGTGTCGCGTTGGGTTTGAAACGCAGAATCGTGCACGGGACCATCGACGAACAAAGCCACCTTGCCGGTCTCAAGGTCGTACACAAAATCGGGCCGGGCACGAGCCCCGTCGACAGTCACCTGCGCCCGATCAGGCAGCCGATATTTGCCAACATCAAGCCACTCAAGCACTTTACGTTCCAACGCCGAATCAGTGAACGTCGCCAACATGGACGCGATCTCGGGCCGCTTCATGCCACCGGCCCCAATAGTCGTCACAGACATGCTCAGTGCCATCAATCGATCGCGCACCGCGGTGCGGTCGATCAGAGCGTGCTCGAGCTGATTATTAAACGCGAGAAGGCACTCGTAACAGCCCAACTCGCATCGCTCAATTTTGCCGTCAGCGTGGCCACGGTCTTGGCCCGTTATCGGATCGAAGTGACAAATCTCTAGTGCCATTCGAGCAGCGCGACTCATGGCATCGGGCTCAGTGACAAGCCGACGCAACACGCCCGCGCCCCCCTCTGACGATTCGGTAAAAAGCATGCGACCGTAACCGCCGTCGTCAGGAAGTGACTGTGACGTGAGTTCGGAATCTTCGAGTTGAAATTCGGCTTCGATACCGCGCTCAAGTGCATACCTCATCGAGGTGGCGGTGATTTGGTCGATGGCCCCGTCGAAGCAGACAACAGCAATGTTGCGGGTGTCTTCAACATACGGAATCACTTTCTTCTTCACAGCCGACTCCCCAAGATCGTCCAATTTGTCATCGACAGTTTTGTCGGTCGCGTTTTTATCGGACAACCACTTTCCTTCCGCAGGGTTCAACCAGAACCCTCGATCGGATTTGTCCTTTCGACGTCGCCGCCCAACATTGGCCAACCGAATCGTGGCCGCGTCGCCGTACACGATCGAAGCCTGAACTTCGCTATTCGACAAGATGGTGCCATCGATGCGATCAGGTCGATTGCCGTGCGAGTTATACCGGTACGACACCTCGAGCTCAAACCCGGACCGGCGGCGTTCTTCCTCGTCGCTTGAAATGCGTTGACGGCGCTGTGTATGCACAGTTTGCAATCGCAGCAGATCGTACGTTTTCGCTCCGAGTTGTTGCCCGCACCCTTCGCAATTATCGACGCCCGGTTGCGGCACATGATGGTACCCACACGCTTCGCATCGGCGGGCTGTTTCGGTGTCGATCTCGGAAGGGTTGGCCGAGTTGCGTGCCACCTGAATTCGCTTGACTTCGTAGCGGTTACCTTCGTGGTAAATCAACGCCCCGGGCCCAAATTCGCTGATCGCCAAAAAGCGTGGACGTTGTATGTAGTCGCCATTTTTGTTGCGCCCGCCGCCACCCACGCCTGGGATGTAAGCCGCCAGCGGCAAGCGAGGAAACGAGTACCCGGGCAGGAATCCTTCTGAGGCAAAGTAGCGATACGAATAGAAATCTGTTTGCCCGTTGTCGCGGTCGTCGTTCCGTAGCACCGAAAGCCGACCTTTAGCCTCATTTTCGCGCCGAAGAGCTTCCTGTCGGGCTTTGGCCGGGGCAGCAGTATCCATCTGCAGCCGAAACTGGTCGGCGGCTTCAACCAGCGACGCCCTATACAGGTCACGCCAACGCGCCAACGCTGCGTCAAGATTGAGCGCGGCGTTGCGCACTACTTGGCCGACCCAACCGTCATGCCACCAGGTCACCTCCACACCACGTTGCGACCACTCACGTCGAAGGTCAGTCATCAACGTGTCGGCCATGCGTACTGCCCGTATTTCAGCGTCGGGGTCGGTGAGCGTTTTCCACACTTCGGCGCGCACCACTAGTGAGGGTTTTTCGCCTTCACTTTCGACCAAATCCGTGAGTTGCGACTTCAGCGACTGATCCGTTTCCGCCAACCAAATTGCATGAATATGGGAACGCACGAGCGCCTCGTTGGCGAGATCGAGACGGGGTGCCTGCACCGACCCCGACACCATGTCACGGCTGCGTTGAAACCAATACGTGTCATGCGCATTGCCAGTAGCGCAGTAGGTCGTTACCAACGCCGGTTGCCCCGATCGGCCCGCCCGGCCCGAGCGTTGCGCATAGTTGGCCGGTGTTGGCGGCACATTGCGCATCGACACCGCGTTGAGGCTCGAAATATCGACGCCTAACTCCATGGTTGGGGAACAGAACAACAGCCGCAATTTTTCACCGTCACGGAACTCTTGCTCACGTATTTCTCGCTCGGCCGCGGGCACCTGCGCGGTGTGTTCTTTGGCGTGCAAGCCAGCGAGCTCCAGGCCCGCTCCCTGATAGAGGTCCCGAAAAAATGGATTGACCCGGCTAACGGCCTCAGTGTCAAGTTTTCGTCGCAATGGATCTTCTGCGCCTTTGTCGCCAGCGCCAACAACCCACTGGATCGCCGACGCTTTGATGCGGTATCCCGACTGGTCTCGATCGGGAATTTCCCGAAGCAACCCAACACTTTCGAGAACACGAAAAAGGTCTGCAATGGCCTGCTGAGCGTCGGCCAACGACGTATTGCGACCAAGCGCGTAATCCGACCGAAGGTAACGACCAAACGCTGAGCGGGCCGAAACAAAAAGGTTGTCGCGATCTTGGCCTTTGCGACTCGGCCCCGCAAACGCAGTTCCTGGCCGCTCAGCGCTTCCCTTGTCACCCGGCTGCCAGCCCTCAGTGAGGTGCTGGCTCGCCAATTTCGAGACTCTCTCCCAGCCTTCGTCGCCCAACGCTTCAACATCAACGGCCAAAACACGGCGAAGCTCGTCGAGCAAAATATTGCATAGCTCCTGACGCACGCCTGGCTCGGCGGCAGCTAAGGCAGGCACGCACCCTTGCCACTCATCAGGATCGCGGGCGATTTCATACAGATCCGCGTATTGAATTTTCAGCAGCCCAACCTGCTCAAGGTTGGGCATCGTGACTCGCCAACCGCGTTTGAGGTCAGCATAGAGACGGTATTCAACGACCGACCGCAACGCCCGCATCGCATCGTCTCGGGCCGAAAATTTGGCTTCAGCATTGACCATAAAATCAAACGGATCAAGCGCAAGCGCGTTCGTCACCTGTTGAGCTACATCCTCGTGCCTCAGACCTGCGGGCGAGTCGGCCAACGCCTTGTACAAAGCCGATCGCAACTGGGTGACCTGAACAAAATCGTTGAAATGCCCAGCCTGCAATGAAGCATCTTGGCGGTTGTCAACGAACGTCAACAGCTTGCGCGCTTTAGGGTCGAGCTCGTCAGGGCTCAACGACCGCAACGCCCGCACAATGCTCGAGCTAATCACCGTCATCGCCGACGACCGACCCTCTTGATCAAGGGTTGCCAATTTAGAAAAGTCGCTACCGCGAACTTGCTCGTATGACACACGGCACCGCAAACAAAACGCGAACGGTGTCGACATAAACCAAGCTTGGAGACCGCCCTCGCCGATCATTTCGGAGCCATCTGGGTCGAGGCGCACCGGCACCGGTTGGTACTTGGCTTTGGTGGGCATCAACATTGATTGGCCGGACTCATCATCGATCACCCACGAATCAGGGAACCGGCCCTCGGCAAGCGGATCGCTTGGC
>JAYWAI010000330.1:0-1595 GCA_043782545.1 Acidimicrobiia bacterium | reverse complement strand
TTGTGGCGTCGTGATGTTCGGTTGGCTTGGTAGTCGTGGGCGTGTCGTGCTTCTCTGGGGCCGGCGTGGTCGTTGTCGCTGCAGGCTTAGGAATTGTTGCCGTGGCAGTGTGATCAAAGCCGCACCAACCTTCAACCGTGAAGCCAGCGGCCCAAGCAGCTTGCTGCACGTTGTGCAGAGCGGTCTCGTTGTAGTTCTGGCCGGTCTTGAAATCGTGTTGCTGAATCCACGCTTGGCAAAGCGACGCATGGTCGGTCTTGCCGGTGGGGTCGTGGTAGGGCAGCCCTGAGGTCTCGTGCTTCTCGGGTGCTTTCGTGGTCTCGGTGGTTTCAACCCCGGTACCAAAGTTCAGCTTGAAGGTCGTCGTGGAGTCTTTGGCTTCATCTTTGGCTTCGCCCTTGCCCTTGGCTTCGCCCTTGTCGTCACTCTTTGGCGCGGTGGTTGCTGTGGTGCCAACGGTGACCTCGGCGCCCGAGGCGGTGGTGGTCGCCTCGTTGGTGACTTCGACCGCTGGAGGCGCCTGAGTGGTTGAAGGGGCGGGGGCATCGGCTTTGCTGTCGCTTGGCTTGGGTACATCTATACCGACGTGGCCGACCACATCAGAGACGACTTGTTGCACCGGATCGGGCAAGCTGCCAGTGGCGGCCGAGGCTGCTCCTGCGGAAAGCACGACGCCAGCCACGATGCTGACAAATTTTGCGGAGAGTGAGGGGATCATTCGACGTTTCCGTTCTGGTTGGGTGGGTGTCGGTGTGACCCGTAGTTCCGTAGCGAACGCGGTCAGGAACGCTGGCTCGTGAGCCAACTCTCCAGCGCTGCCTGCTCCCCGAGCAATACGCACGAGGTGGTCGATGTCGGCCAACTCTCCGCTGTGCGTTGTTGTCGAGAGTTCCCCGTTCAAAAATCTTTCGACTTCAGTCCCGTTCAGAAGTCTTTCGACTTCATTCTCGGAGAAGGGGTTCGGTGTCACGTTGTATGGATCGCCAAAATCACTCACAGCGTTACACTCATTTTCGATTTCATGATCTCGGACAACTTGGCGAGCCCCCGATGTTGATTCACGCGCACCCATTCCGGCGTGCGTCCCATAAGGTCCGCGGCTTGTTCTGCGGTGAAGTCACCGAGCACTCGCAGCATGATGACTTCGGCCTGTTCGGCACTGAGATACATCTTGATGATCTCGATGGCTTCTTGGCCGCTGATCTCGTTGGCCACATCATCGGCAACGGATTCCGTCGAGGCCATGTGGGCGAAGGTTTCATGGTCGGTCGGTTCGGCGTATTTCTTTATGGCTGTGCGCCGGAATTCGGCCAATTGACGCCGTGCAATCGAAAATATCCACGTCCGAAATTGCGGTGCTTCGCCCTGAAACGCGGCGAGTCCGCGAATAATGCCGATCCATGTTTCTGAGGCAATATCGTCGGCGGCGCGAGGTTCTTGGGCGCGGAGGTATCGAATGAGTCGAGGGTGATGATCTCGATAGAGCTGGCGTGCGGCCCATTCCCGCCCAGCGCGCGCTGCCGTGAGCACGACAAGGAACTCGGTTTGCGTTGTCGTGGCAGCTTCATCGGCTGCGGTACGCGTTTCGGGCACGC
>JAYWAI010000329.1:0-1596 GCA_043782545.1 Acidimicrobiia bacterium | reverse complement strand
CGTCCAATAAGGTGAGCGACGAGTATTTCGCGTCGCGGCCCCGAGGGTCGCAAATTGGTGCCTGGGCGTCGCCACAGAGTGCGGTGATCACGTCACGTGAGGAGCTGGACCGCTTTGTGGCGGAGGTAGAAGCGCGTTTCGAGGGCGTCGACGTGCCGCGGCCATCGCACACCGGTTGCTATCTGGTGCAGCCAACAATGATCGAATTCTGGCAAGGTCGACCTAGCCGCTTGCATGACCGGGTGCGCTACCGGCTTGTTGACGGCGCATGGCTGATCGAGCGCCTCGCCCCGTAAGCCGTCAATCGCGGCGGACTGGCTCAGACGTGTGGCATCACTTCGGCGGCGATGAGTTCGAGATGATCGAGGTCGTCGAGGTCGAGAATTTGTACGTACATTGCCTCGGCGCCTTGGGCCGCCCATGCGTGAATTTGGTCGATGAGTTCAGCGGGCGTCCCACACATGGCGCGTTGTTTGAGCGACTCGACGCTTTGCCCAATGGCATCGGCACGCCGGGAAATCTCGGTGTCGTTCGCACCACAAATCACCGTTTGACCCGACGTGTACACCAGCGACGCGGGGTCGCGATCGATGGCCTCGGCCGCGGCCCTGACGCGATCGCAACCGGCGCGAAACCCGTCGAGAGGCCCAAATGCCATGTTGAATTCGGCGGCATATCGAGCGGCGAGAGCGGGGGTCTTTTTGGGGCCGCCGCCTCCCACGATGATGGGTGGCGGGTTCTGAATCGGTTTCGGTAATGCCGGCGAATCGGTGAGCGTGAAGTGCTTGCCGGCATGGCTAAACGTGCTGCCGGTTGGGGTGCGCCAGAGTCCATCCACGATGGCGAGTTGCTCGGCGAGGACGTCGAAGCGATCCCCGAGCGCAGGAAACGGGATGCCGTAGGCCTGATGCTCGGCATCGAACCAGCCGGCACCGAGGCCAAGTTCAACACGGCCGTTGCTCATCGCATCGACGTTGGCGACGGTGATGGCGAGCACGCCGGGATGCCGAAATGTGGCTGAATTGACGAGAGTGCCGAGACGGATTGTTGACGTCTCCCGGGCAATGCCCGCCAGCGTGATCCAGGCATCAGACGGGCCGGGTAAGCCGTCGACATGGTCACCCATTTTCAGCCAATGGTCGCTGCGAAAAAACGCTTCGAAGCCGACCCGCTCAGCGGCCTGAGCCACCTTGAGCAATTGGAAATAGGAAGCTCCCTGTTGAGGCTCAGTAAAAATTCGCAAACGCATCCGCCTAGTCTGCCGTCTATGGGCAGTGAAGGTTTGGATGTCACATTCGATGATGTGGTCGCGGCGGCTAGTCGGATAGCTGGGCAGGTGTTGCGTACGCCGTGCACGTATTCGCGAACGCTGTCAGCGATCACCGGCGCCGAGGTATTTGTGAAGTTCGAAAATCTGCAATTCACTGCGTCGTACAAAGAACGCGGTGCGCTCAACCGGCTACTGATGTTGAGCCCCGAGATCAAAGGCGTCGTCGCCGCGAGCGCGGGAAATTTCGCACAAGGGGTTGCTCACCACGCCACTCGGCTCGGCATAGACGCCACCATTGTGATGCCCACTGGCACGCCGTCGGTGAA
>JAYWAI010000328.1:0-4304 GCA_043782545.1 Acidimicrobiia bacterium | reverse complement strand
CATGGGTGCACGGGGCACCGACGTTGCTCGCGAATCCGCCGGGCTGATAATTACCGACGACGACTTTGCTTCGATCGCCGCTGGCGTGCGCCAGGGCCGAGGCATCTTCGACAACCTACGCAAGGCAATGTCGTACATCATCGCGGTGCACGTGCCGATTTTCGGAATGTCATTGATACCGGTATTCGTCGCCCGGTGGCCGCTAGTGCTCTTGCCCGTGCAGATCGCGTTTCTCGAACTCATCATTGATCCGGCATGCTCCATAGTGTTCGAATCAGAGGAGATCGACCCGTCGATCATGGACCAGCCACCGCGGCTCGCCGGGGAGCCGATGTTCGGCAAACGAGTGGTGACGATAGCGATGCTCCAGGGCCTGTCGATGCTGCTTGCGGTAGTTGGGACATACCTGTGGACGATTCTGGGCGACCGCCCCGATGCTGTCGTGCGTTCGGTCACTTTCGCGACGCTGGTAGTTGGCAACCTGGCGCTCATCTTGGTCAATCGGTCGTGGAGACTGTCGATCTGGCAGACGTTTCGGCAACGAAAAAACCGTGCACTCAAATGGATTCTTTTGGTGGCCGGGACCTTGCTTGTCGTGTTGCTCACCGTCAAGCGATTGCGGGACTCATTCAATTTCCGGCCGATGAAACTAACGGATTGGGTAGTCGCACTCGGTGCTGGCTTCATCGGCGTTGCTTGGTTCGAGGTGTACAAAACGCGAACGAACCCACCGGCCGACTCGAATCAGTAACGATCAATCATCAAGCCAAGCGTTCGGTCGTTGAAGGGTATTAGTCGGTCGCTAGCGATCGGCGGTGGAACAGTTCGGCGAAGTTGCGGCTGTAGAAGTTGGTGCGCTCTTCTTCAGTGACATCTGCCATCGTTGCTTCGAATGTGGCTACCGGGTCACGGGTGCCTTCGGGGTGCGGGTAGTCACTGCTGAACATAAACAGGTCCGGCCCGCCTTGTGCGATCAACCATCCAGCGGATTCCGTGGGGAATGGGCAAAATCTCAGCTGGCGTCGCACGTACTCGCTGGGCAGCAGAGGCAGCTCGGAGATGGCTGGCTCGGTTTTACGGAAGGCCTTGCGAGTCGCGTCCAAACGCATCATCCATGGGATCACCCACAATGCGCCTTCTTCGATAGACGCGCCGCGCAGGCCAGGGAAGCGCTCGAGTATCCCATCGAGCACCATCGCGCCCCAGAACACTTCGCTGCGTTGGTGGATTGCTAGGTAGTCCTTGCTGCGCGTATTTTCGCCACCACCAAGGAAGTCGGTGACCCGCACTCCGTTGTCGTGGTAGCCGCGTTGAACGGGGTTGCCGCCACCGCCAATGTGGGTTACCACAGCGACTCCGTGCTCCTCCAACAATGCCCACAGTGGCCGATGGTCGGGATGGGTCGGCGAGACCACGCCACGCGGCAACGAAGTCGGCACTTGGATTGCCGCCACACCCTCATCGATTGCTCGTCTGGCCGCCAAAATAGTGCGCTCGGGAATTGCCCACGGGATCACACCGACGGCAAGTAGCCGCTGGTCGTGAGCGCAAAACGCGGCCATTGCACGGTTCAACGCGTCGGTTCCACCGTACAACAAGTCGAGGTCTGGTCCAGCGAAATGGCTCGACGCGAACGTGGGAAACACCAGCTGTGCGTCGAATCCCAACGCGTCGAGGACCGAGCTGCGTTCGCCGGAATCAAACGCGCCGATTGCGTCCCAACCCTTAGGCCGGAGCACCTCGTTGAGGGTGAGCGGCTCGAGCACTGCCGTGCCAGCGGCAGTACGGGCCGCCGAACGTTGCGCGGCGCGACCAACCGCTGCGTGCGCGAGTGCACCTGCCGCACCAAGTTGCAGCGGCCTCATTGCTTCCAGCGTGGCCGCGTCGGCGAACCTAGCCAGCCAATCGGGCAATTCCATCACGTGACTGTCGGCGTCATAGATAGGGCGTTGCGGTGCGTAACTCATCGAGCCTCCCCAGGGATTCGTGGTGTCAAGCGCATGCTACAACTCGCCACGGTCGAGGCGTCGGGGATCAGCGTCGACGGTCAATTCGGCCACCGCGTCGAATAGGCGTAATTGCGCGTCAGTAGGTTGCTCGCCCGGTGTTATGTACGAACTACAAGGCCAGTGAGCCAGTGTTGCCAGTCGTCGGGGCTAAACGGTTCGCTTGGGGGGAACTGTCGTGCGGTGAGCACGCATGCCACATCGGACTCTGTTGGCCACATTTCGATCTCGATGAGCGCTGCCGCGAGCCGTAGAAGTATCGGGCCGGTTTCGTACCGTTCCACGACGGCTGGTCCGTTTGGCGTGTCGACAATTTGGCCGATGTCAGCAATATCGAGCGCGTTAACTAAGCGTGCCTTGATCGTGACCGAATCACCGTCGAGGGTGTGATGAGCGAGGTGCATCATGGTGACGGGCAGCCCGGCGAAATGGGCGACATAGAGGCGTAGGTTGTCGATGAGAGGCAGCCAGCTGTTTGACATGTCGGTGAAAAATTCGTTTTCCCAATCGGCTCCCGTGCCGAATACTGACGTGACCATGCGCACGATGCACGTGCCACCAGATTGCGCTTCGATCAAGAATTCGGTGGCCATGGGCGAGATCGAGTCCTGGCCGTGCCCGGCGATTTCGGCCCAGTCGGGCTCGACGTACCGCAACACGTGCGGCGCGTCGAACGTGGTGATGTGACCGACCGACCACAAGTCTTCGTGGAGGTTAAACGCGATCTCGCCACCCTCGCGCTCCTCGACGCGTGAGGGCACCATCCACGCTGCGATGCCGGATGCTGTGGTGATCGCTTCCCACACTTGGTCCGGCGTGGCGGCTACTTCAAACCTGGCGCCGATGCGATGTTCAACATTGCGACCCGAGGTTTCGGGCTGGTTCGGTTCGCTGATCATTTTGAGACTCTCCTCTTGTGGTTGATGGCTGGACGGGGGTACGACGCGATGACGACCCGGTGCGGCCGACCGTCGTCGTGGTGATATTGGGCGACAAGTTTGTGGATTGCGACTTGTAAGTCGTTCGCGAATGCGGCTCGATCGGCCGCGGTGGCGAACCCCACAACGGTGTCAATTGTCAGGGTCGAGATTCGTTGTTTGGGTGTGACATCGCGCACGATGCCACCGAGCTCAACAACGGCGCGGCTGGCAACGGCGATGAGGTATGACGCCGACATTTCGTCGACGCCAGGCTCGACGACATCGTGTTGCAGAGCGGCTGGCGACACCACAAGATTGGTGGCTACGGCCTGCATGATTCGCTCGGTGATCCCGCCCCAGGTGCGCTCTTGGACTGGTTCGACGAGACCGTGAGTTTCAAGGGCACGAAGGTGGTAGTTGACCTTCTGTCGAGTGAGCCCCACGACCGCCGCGAGAGTCGTGGCCGAGTGTGGTTCGGCAAGCACTGCCAACATTTTTGAACGAATTGGATCAAGTGCTGATGCCACGGCGGCGGGGTTGTCGAGCACCATTACGTCGTTCATTTGTCGGCGATTTTGCGTGTTGTCACGGAGCGAATTGTAAATCTTGACAACAATAATTGTCAAGACGGAAAGAAGTTTTGCGCGACTGGGCTAAGCGAGTAGTCAGCTCAGCGGGGTGAGTGACGTGAGGTGGATCTCGTAGGTTTCGGCGTAGTGGACTGTGCCGACTTGCGATGCGTTGCTCGTCGCAACAATCGACGTTTGGGCAACGACCAGATCGGTACCCGCTAGATACCAGGTGTCGATGATCTGACTGTCCGACGGGCTGTCGTTGGTGATGGAGACTCGGACATGTACTGCGTCCACATTCGAACTTCCAACGACTTGTGATTCGATGCCCACGACGACTCCCTCAATGGTGTTTGTCGCTGAGCCGCTGGTGCAGCTTGTCGACCATGTCGCGCCCGTCGCAGCAGACAGGGGCCGTGGCGCACCGCCACAGGTCCACGTGTCAGTCTGGGATTGTCCAAAAAACTGGTCATAATTGGTTCGGCCAGTTTCGCTGACGCCAAGGGGATTAGGGCAGCGTTGCCACAGTTCCCAGCGTTGCTCCAGGATGTCCCATCGCTGTTGCGTCCCGCACGCGGTGGATTGGACCGTGATCGTGGTTGTCGGCGGGTAGACGTGATGAGCACCGTTCATCACGTCGACACTGTCGCGGCCGGTAGTGGCATAGACGTAAACACCAGGAGCGGGAAACACTGAGGTCGTCACCGGGCTCGCGTTCGTCGACTGGCTCACGGCTGCGCTACTCACGGAGTTGGTTGGATTGGCCGACGACGTCGACGCGTCGAAGCGCCGCTTGGCTTCGCCCG
>JAYWAI010000327.1:0-4308 GCA_043782545.1 Acidimicrobiia bacterium | reverse complement strand
GCGAAGACTTTCGACGACGCTGTCGACACCGACCAGTTCCTTGTCAATAAACCACGCGGCCACCAGATCTTTGTGACGGCTTACCGTTACGTCACCCTCTTCAAATGCTATGCGAGTGCACGCTTTTGTGAGCTCGACGACTCGGTCGATGTGAGCCTGCCGGTTGCCAACGCACACTGTGGCGTCCGCGTGATACTCGTCAATTTGTTGCACTGATTGTTCGGCATATCGGCCATCGGTGAGCAACACCATTTCATCGACCGTGATGATCACGGTGCCGTTGCTGCCCGAGTAACCCGTCAGGTAACGCACGTTGCTCAAGTCGGTGACGATCATGGCATCGAGGTGTTGGCCTGCCAGAGCCGCCCGCAATTTGGTACCTCGGCTGGCGGCGGTGATGGGAGGCAAAACCATGTCTAGCCCGCATTCAAAATGTTCGCCACGGCCTCGATGGCAAGGTGGTAGCCATAGCCGCCGAAGCCGACGATCGAGCCCTTGGCCACTGGTGCCACCACGCTGATGTGCCGCCAGGCTTCGCGTGCGTTGGGATTTGAAATGTGGAGCTCAATCACCGGGCCATCGAAAGCGGCGAGCGCATCGTGAATGCTCCACCCGTAGTGCGTCAACGCGCCAGGGTTCATCACGATGGCCGCGCACCGACCTCGAGCGGCATGAATCATGTCGACCAATACGCCTTCGTGGTTCGACTGCACATGTTCCAGCGCCAGCCCGTGTGCCAGTGCGGTTGCCGTGGCGGTAGCCACATGGTCGTCGAGCGTGGCCGTGCCGTACACACTGGGCTCGCGTTGGCCCAGCAGGTTGAGGTTGGGGCCACTCAGGAGTAAAACAATTGGTTGGGTCATCGCACACGCTCAAGCACGTCACGCAAGATAGCTCGGTCGATACTTGTGATGAGTTCCATTCCCTGTGGACCGTCAAGCACAAACGTGGTGCCGCTCAAAGCCTTCTTGTCAACGGCAAACAAATCCACGAGCGTCTCAGGATCCAAATGCGCCGGCACTGTGGCCGACAAGTCGTACGCGCCGATCACGCGCCGGTGCTCATCAACACGAGCCTGCGTGATTCGGCCAAGTTCATGGGCCAACTCCGCGGCGTACACCAGCCCAATGGCGACGGCTTCGCCGTGACGCATTTCGTAGTTTCCGGCCGTTTCCAGCGCGTGAGCCAACGTGTGGCCGTAGTTCAAAATGGCCCGGCCGACACCACTGGCACTGCCCTCGTGTTCGTCTGCGGCCACAACCTCGGCCTTAATTTTCACGCACGCGGCGATACGGGTTTCGAGATCCATGGCTTCGAAATCGTCGCCGGTCATGAAGTGGTACTTAGCCATTTCGCCTTTTCCGCACGCCATTTCGCGAGGCGGCAATGTGGTCAGCGCGTCGAGTTCGCAGATCACTCCACTGGGTTGCCAGAACGTCCCAACGAGGTTTTTTCCTTCCGGCAAATTGACCCCGGTTTTGCCGCCAATGGCAGCGTCGACCATGCCTAATAGGGTCGTAGAAACGTGCACAACGGCGATGCCGCGGTGGTACACCGACGCGGCAAAACCGGCGAGATCAGTCACGACGCCCCCACCCACGCCAACCACACAATCGTTGCGATTCATGCCCCACGCCGCCCACGCCCGACACAGGTCGCCAACCGTAACGAGATCTTTGGCTGCTTCGCCGTTGGGCACATGAAACACGCGATGTTCGATGCCCGGGTCGACGGTCACGGGAATTCCCGCCTGTGTGACAATCGCAACTTTGCGCGTTCTGGGCGGAATGATCGACGCCAATTCGCTCGCGGCACCGTGGCCAATTACCACAGTGTAGCTGCGGTCACCGAGCGACACCGTCACCGTTTTCATTTCAACAACTCTTGAATTTCGTCGGCAATTTCGCTCGGGGCACGACCATCCACATCAATGATGTTGGTCGCCACTTCGCCATACAACGTCGCTCGATCGAGATGCATTTTTTTAAGGACCCCCACTGGGTCCTCAGCCAGCAAGGGCCGATGGGTCGAGCCGTCCATCACTCGGCGCGCCAACTCAACGGGATCGCACCGTAGCCAAATCACAGGGCTGGTCGATTTGAGTAGCAGCCGGTTTTCGGCCGCCAGTACGATGCCGCCGGCACCGGCGATCACGCACCGCTCGTTGGTCGCGAGCGCCTGTTGCAAGGCCTGAGTTTCGAACGCCCGGAATGCTGGCTCGCCATCGGCCGCAAAAATTTCACGCACGGTACGACCCGTAGTTGCCTCGATCATGGCATCAGAATCTTTCAGATCGACACCGAGGCGCGACGCCAAAATGCGTCCGACAGTCGACTTGCCCGATCCCATCATGCCGATCAGCACGATGTGATTCGCCGGTCGGTTCACGGCTTACAACGAGTCAACGAAACCGCGGCAATTGCGCACAAATTCGACTACCGAGTCGCCGCCAAACTTGCGCAGCGCCTCAGCCGCCAACACCAGCGCCATCATGGTTTCGGCGACCACGCCAAGGGCCGGAACGGCCGTCACATCAGTACGTTCTTTGAAACTGACGGTTTCTTGTTTGGTGACGACATCCACCGTTTTCAAAGTCGGTCGATTCAGCGTGGCCAGCGGCTTCATGGCCAAGCGCGCCACGATGGGTTCGCCCGTTGACATGCCACCCTCAAGGCCGCCGGCCAGCGAGCCATCACGTCGGTACACGCCCGCGTCAGCGTCCCACAAAATCGGATCGTGCGCAGCCGAACCCCGACGCCCGGCGACCTCAAAGCCGTCACCGATTTCGACGCCTTTGACGGCCTGAATACTCATCATGGCCTGAGCCAAAAGCGAATCGAGTTTTCGATCCCAATGCACGTGGCTGCCCAGACCAACGGGTACGCCGTAGGCGATCACTTCCACGATGCCGCCCAGGGAATCGCCATCTTTCGCGGCGGCCTCCACCTCGGCAATCATGGCTTCTTCTGCGGCCTTATCAAAACAGCGCACCGGCGATTCATCCACAGTCGGGAGATCAGCAAACGTGGGCCGCTGCGATGATTTCGAACGGGCTGCGCCCATTTGGATGACGTGCGACACAATCTCGATACCCAGCTCCCGCAACAACAATTTGCATACCGCTCCGGCCGCCACCCGGGCAGCGGTCTCACGGGCCGAGGCCCGCTCGAGCACATCTCGAGCGTCATCGAAACCATACTTTTGCATGCCCGCCAAATCGGCGTGACCGGGCCGTGGCTGGGTCAACGGCGACTTCGTTTTGCCGGGCGCCGGAGACATTTCTTCGTGCCACTTGTCGCTGCGTTCCCATTCGGAGTTACCCACTTCGATGGCCACCGGGGAGCCCAGCGTGCGGCCGTGGCGGATACCGCCGAGCAATTTGAGCGAGTCTTGCTCGAAGCGCATTCGGGGCCCGCGACCGTAACCGAGGCGACGACGACCCAGTTCGAGTTGTACGTCGGCTTCAAGCACCGCGAGCCCAGCCGGCAGCCCTTCGAGCGTTACAACGAGGGCTTGGCCGTGCGATTCACCGGCGGTCAGATAACGAAGCACCCGGCAAGGTTAGCCGAGGGCTTCGTCAACTCAGGCTCGACAAAATGTTGGACGAGAACGCTACGGCCACGACCGTGCCAGCGCACAGAGCCGGACCGAAGGCAAAGGCCCCGGGTCGTTTGCGGGCAATCTGGACGAGTCCGACCGCCACCCCAAAGAAACTGGCAATTGTCAATGCGTACAACACCAGTCGCACGTCAAGCCAACCAAGCGTGAGCCCCAGTGACAATGCCAATTTGGCGTCCCCAAAACCCATGGCGGCCGGCTTCACAAAATAGATCGTCGCCAGCACGACGAAATACACCGCCGCTCCCACAAAAGCGTGGACGACTGGCCCGCCCCCCAACACAACCAACGCCGCGCTGGCCAAAAAAGTGGGCAGTGTCACGAGATCGGGCAGGCGATGAACACGCCAATCAATTACCGTCAAAACAACCATCGCCCCGGCCAACAAGCCGCGACTCAGACACACCAAGGTGGGCGCTTCAGCATCGAGATGGCCGTAGGTCATCGCCCACGAGCACCCCGCAGCCGCCACCGCCATCAGCGCCGCCCGATCGAGTCGTCGACGCGAGACCTCAGGCCATTGCGCCACAAGCAGTTCCCCGACGCCGCCCAGGAGGGCGGCCAATATGACGGCAGCGATCACGAAGCCGCCCGTGTGACAGTAGCGATCATGCAGCGGCTCGCCGATCGAGTTCATAGTGGGCGGCCTTGGTCATGGCCTCAATCGAAGCGCTGACACCGGTCCAGAGC
>JAYWAI010000326.1:0-1612 GCA_043782545.1 Acidimicrobiia bacterium | reverse complement strand
GCCACCTCAAACCAGTCGAGCCGCTCTTGGCGTTGCATTTGGTGCGATGCGATTTCGTGCGCACGTTTCCCAAGGCTGCCCAAATTTTGGATCTCGGCGGCACGGCACAAAATAATCGTGACGGCGCCCTGGTGGTGATGGGCTATCGGCATCGCTTCGATCGGCTCACCATTGTGGATCTGCCTCCTCAAGATCGTCACGAATCATTTTCGCATTCAGAGATGATCAATACTCACGACACGCCCATGGGCACGGTGGCGTATCAATACCATTCAATGGTTGACCTGTCTCGTTACCCGGATGCGTCGATCGATTTGGTGTACAGCGGCCAGACGATCGAACACGTCGACCCGGCAGTGGCACCCACGGTGTTGGCAGAAGCGTTTCGAGTGCTCAAACCCGGTGCCGCACTGTATCTGGATACCCCCAATGGCCCGGTGTGTCGCTTGCATCAAGCCGATTTCATCAACCCCGATCACCACATCGAGTACTCACACGACGAGATGGCCAAGCTCATCGCCGACGCTGGCTTCCGGATTGCTCGCCAATTCGGCATGATCAATTTGGAGAGGTCGGTTGAGGCCGGCCGGGTCATCGACAGCGATATCGCGCAGGGTTACGGCATCGCCGATGATCCATGCAACGGCTATTTGCTCGCCTACGAATGCCGTAAACCAGTGGGTGCCAGCTCCACAGAGGCGTTGCCCGACTAGGCTCACCGCCGATGTTGGCCCTACGCGAGCTGTGGCAATTCCGCAGTCTCATTCTCAATTTGACTCAGCGTGAACTCAAGGGCCGGTATCGCAAGAGCGTCCTCGGGTGGGTGTGGTCACTCCTCAACCCCGCCTCCACGTTGGCCATTTACACCCTCGTGTTTGGGTACTTCTTTCGCACAAAATTGCCAGCGGACCCGGCCGACCATCTCAATAGTTTTGCCCTGTACCTCTTCACCGGTTTGGTGATGTGGAACTTCTTTTCAGGAGTGGTCACTGGCTCAATGGGGTCGCTTCTCAACGCTGGCCCATTGCTGAAGAAAATTTACTTTCCTGCTGAAGCCCCAATCATCGCCAACGCCGTCACCACGCTGTTTCAAACGGCGATCGAAGGCAGCATCTTGATCATCGTGATGTTCATCGTGGGCAATGGCAGTTGGACGTTCATCATGTTGCCGGTGCTGGTGGCGATATTGATGTGTTTCGCTATTGGGCTCGGGCTCATACTGGCGCTGGCCAACGTGTATTTCCGAGATGTCAACTATTTGATCGGTATCGCGCTTAGCTTGGTGTTTTACGCCACACCGATTATTTACCCAATTACGATTGTGTCGGGCAGCAGCACGGGCCGCCACGTGGCCAAGGCAATCATTACGGTAAACCCCATGACGCAGTTTGTTTATGCAGCGCGAGACGTGATGTATCGACGGCAGATTCCCTCGCTACAGCGGATGTCGGGGTTGATCATCGCCGCCATTGTGTCGCTGGTCGTGGGCCTCTGGGTGTTTCATTTCCGCCGCTACGAGATCAGTGAGGAGGTCTAGCCATGACCGATCTTTCATTCCTCAAGAGTGCCGACCCCACCATCGATGCCAGCACCGCGCCGGCTATCACAGTCG
>JAYWAI010000325.1:0-1616 GCA_043782545.1 Acidimicrobiia bacterium | reverse complement strand
CTCGAAGCCACCGAAACGGGAGTAACCGCCGACAAGATCACGGTGGTCGTGATGGCTGATGTGGGTTCCGAATTGGCGCCGGCACTTTTTCAGGGCTCGATCGACGGTGTGAAGGCGTGGGCCAAAACAGTCAACGCCACCGGCGGCCTTGCGTGCAGGCAAGTAGAAGTGATCCAGTGGGATTCCAAGATCAGCGCCACCGAAAGCACCAACGGCTTCCTGGAAGCGTGCTCAAAAGCGGTGGCCATGGTTGGCTCGACGTCGCTGTTTATCGGCGATCTCAAGACCATCAGTACCTGCCCCGACAAAGCCGGTAAAGCCACTGGAGTAGCCGATATTCCCGAGCGTGCCGTCGACAACCTCCACCAGTGTTTGGCCAACGTGTTCACCGTAGCCGGAGTGGCAGGAACGTGCCCGTTCTCAGGGAAAGGCACTCGTGAATTCAAAGCAATGGTGGGTCCGTTCATTCAAGAAAGGAAAATTGCCGGAACCGATCTGCACGGGATTTATCTCATTCCCAGCGACCTCCCGTCAACAATCGAATCGGCAATGCCCACGATCCGCGGGCTCAACTCGATCGGGCTCAAGAGCGACGGGGAATTCGGCGTGAGCGGTCGCAGCGAACAAGCGGTGTACGCGGAGTACGTGGCCAAAATGAAATCGGCTGGCTCCAACTACGCGCAAGACGGGTCCAACGACAAAGCCATGATCAAGCTGCGCGCCGAGGCAGTAGCGCAAGGGCTCGACAGCACCAAGGTGCTGTGGGCATGTTCGCTGGCGTGTTACACCAAAGACTTCGCCACCGACGCCAACACCGACGGTACCTACGTTTGGCTGCCGTTTGTGCCGTTTGAAGAG
Organism: Acidimicrobiia bacterium; assembly: GCA_043782545.1. Classification (GTDB taxonomy): domain Bacteria; phylum Actinomycetota; class Acidimicrobiia; order Acidimicrobiales; family JBBRKR01; genus JBBRKR01. The sequence goes on along the minus strand of JAYWAI010000325.1, from coordinate 758 downwards.
CGTACGAAAAATCCCGAAATTGACACATTCCTCAAGGCTGTCGGCAACGACTTTCCCCAAGCGTGGGCAGTGGGGGCATGGAATTCCGGACGTGCCTTCGAAGCGGCCATCAATAAGATCGTGGCCGCTGACGGGCCCAATGGGATCACTCGCGCCAAGGTCATTTCGACCATGGGCACAATCACCGATTTCGACAATCAAAAATGGATTGGCACCGTCGACTTTTCCAAGAAGGCAGTCAGTTCCTGTTTCGTTCTGACTCAGCTCAAAGCCGGCAAGTATGTGCGTGTCTACCCGACCGAGGCGGGCACTATGGACTGTGCACCGAGCAACCTGGTGACATGGACAGGTGACGCTGCGGCTGAATACAAGGGATGAAATTGTTGCCAGTCGGGGTCACGAAACGGGCTGCGCTTGGCGCCCGGGTCGTGGCTCGACGGACCACAAAACTTCGTTCAAGTCTGAGCATCACGACGTTTGTATTCGCGGCGCTCGTGACCGTGGTCGTGTGGCAGGGGCGTCAAGCACCCGGATTGGCGCCGTTCACGTTTGACAACCTCGGCACGGCGTTATTTACCGGTTTGGCGGTCGGCGCTTTGTCGGCGTTGTACGCCACTGGGATTGTGGTGGTGTACACGACGACCGGCATTTTCAACTTTGCCCAAGCTGCGATTGGCGCGTTTTGCGCATTCCTGTATTGGCAGTTTCGCGTTGAATGGCACTGGCCCACGCTCGTTGCTTTGTTCGTTGTGATTGCT